>NZ_CAHJWX010000007.1 GCF_903643065.1 Sphingomonas bacterium
CCGCGGTGATGCGGAACACCCAGGGCAGCCTGGAACGGGTCATCTGTTTTCTCCTCGGCACGATGCCGCGGAGCTCTTCCCGCCATCCCGACCGGCCGGAGCCGGTCGTCACTCCTTGCTACCTGCTGCCGAGCCGGCGCCAGCCCTCGCCGAACTTGATCCACTCGTCGGCCCAGGCGGCGTGCTCGCCCTCGCTTAGCTCGGGGTGGAGCGGTCCCCAACCGCACGCACGGTGGCTGCGGGCGAGCACCAGCAGGTGGCCGTGCGGCGCCTCGTCGGCGAGCTGATCGCCAGGCGCATGGCAGACCGCGAGGCTGGTCAGGTGCCGATCCATTGCGACGTGCACCATTGCGAACGCGACCAGCTGGTCGAACTGGTCGTGCAGCGGGCGGTCGCGGTCGAACGGCACCGTCAGCACGCCTGCCAGCAACCGCTGGTGCTCGACCGTGGCCGCGTCATAGTCGCCCAACAGCCGCTCGATGGAGACCGGGTCGGCAACCCCGGGTGCCAGCACCAGCCGGTGGTCGCGCGCGGTGGTCGGCCAGCCGCAGCGGGTGCGCGGACTGGTGTCGTCGGGCTCGACGGGGTTGAGCTTGGCGAACGCGAGCTGCGCCACGCTGTTGTCGTGGCCGCTGCGGCGCGGCCTGAGCAGCGCGAAGCCGAGCCCGGACGCGTCCTCGGCGCGCACGTCGTAGACGCGGTCTGCCGCTTCGCCCGGCGCAATCCAGATGGGGAGCGAGGCCATGTCAGCGGCCCTCCA
Source organism: Sphingomonas bacterium (assembly GCF_903643065.1). Classification (GTDB taxonomy): domain Bacteria; phylum Pseudomonadota; class Alphaproteobacteria; order Sphingomonadales; family Sphingomonadaceae; genus Sphingomonas. Next base: position 761 of record NZ_CAHJWX010000007.1, read on the forward strand.
AGACGCGGGTGAGCTCGGCCAGACCGAGCGCCAGCCCGGCCGCGCGGTCGCGCTCGTCATCCCAGGGCGGCACCTCGCACCCGCGGAGGCCGACGCGCAGCAGCGCGAAGCTGGTATCCGCCGGGTCGTCGGGAACGAGATGCGCGGGAGCGCCCGCGCCCAGCCACAGCCGCAGCGGTGCCGCGCGGAACAGCCGCTGCCCGCGCAGCACCACCCCGAACGACAGGTCGGCGGCGTCGCGGCCGGCGGCTCGGATCACCAGCGCGTCGGCATCGTGCGCCTGTACCGCCTCGTTCAGTAGATCGCGGCAGGGTGTCGCCACGGCGGGCACCAGCAGCAGGCTTGCTGCTTGCGCGTGCAGATAGTGGCGGAGCGGTATGACGGGTGCGTTTGGGTCGCGCTCGAAGCGCAGGCCGGCCATGCGCGCCAGCATCAGCGCGACCGTGATCGCGGCCGCCTCGCGGGTCTTGTCTTCCATGTGGGTCTTCTTGTGCTCGGGTGGGCCGCGGGCTGCTCGCGGGCTCCACCAGGGTCGTTTCACCTTCCGGCTCAGCCGAACGGCGTTCCCCCTCCTTCTGCGCCGTCGATGACGGCGGGCGCGATACCGCGCAGGTCGGGTCTTGCTTGTTAACCGACCCCAGCTAGACTCGGTCCGTTCGCCAGCAGGCGGACCGAGGCGTGAGAACCTTGCTGTTGTAGCCGAAGGCCCGGCCCGAACGAGTTTCGGCCGGGAGGCGGACGCGTATGTCCAGGACCTCCGGGTCTAAAGGCGTTCGCGCTCGTCAACAGCGAGTTCTCAACTTCCGGCTTTTGGGCCGGCACCGCCTCGTGAACACGATGGCGGTGCCGCCGGCTGGAGCCCGACGCGCCGCCCGACAGGGGGCGTGCGGGGGTATGTTCGACAGGGTAGTCCGCGACCGGCAACGGTCGCTGTTGCAGGCGACGCCGGTGCTGACCGCGTCGCTGCTGCTTGCTGCGTGTGGCGGCGGCGGTGGCGTGAACTCGTCCGGCACGGCCGCACCACCGACCTCCGGCACGCCGACGCCGACGCTGACGCCCGCACCGACATCAACACCGACGCCCGCTCCAACCCCCACGCCCACGGCCAGCGCCGAGGATCAGGCCAGCAGGGCGGCGACCAGCATCAAGGCCGAGGCAGCCTATGCCAAGGGCCTGACCGGCCGCGGCGTCACCGTGGCCGTCATCGACACCGGCGTGAACACCACCAGCACCGAGTTCGCCGGCCGCCTCTCGCCCGACAGCCGCAGCTTCGACAGCTTGATCGCGCGTTGCGCCACCTGCGCGCCGGAGACGGTGCGGTTCGCGCTCGACGACGTGATCGGCCACGGCACCGAGACCGCGTCGATCGCCGTTGCCGCGCGCGACGGGACCGGCATGCACGGTGTGGCACCCGACGCGACGCTGCTCGCGCTCAAGGTGTCCGCTCCCGACCTGACCGGGGTCACCGCAACGTCACCGATCGGGGAGAGCGATCAGGCCGACCCGCGGCAGGTCGCGTCCGCCATCGCCTATGCGGTCGACCGCGGCGCTTTCGTGCTCTCGCTCAGCGTCAACGGCTCGGCCAGCAACCAGACTGCCGTGGAACTGCGCACGGCCATGGACCAAGTCAGCCGTGAAGATAGGCTGCTGGTAGAGTCGGTCTCGAACGACGTTGGCGATCAGAGCTCAGCTGCCGGCACCATCACCCGCGACCTGGTCGGCGCCAGCGGCGAGAACCGAACCTCCTTCCTGTTCGGCATCCGGGTCAACCCCGATCTCACAGCACCATCAGGCAACGGCCTGCCTGGCGACCTTGCCGACCGCACGCTGGCAGTGATGGCCGTGCAGGTGCAGGCAGTGGGCAAGGACGGCCAACCGGTCACCGTCACCGGCAACAGCTTCGCCGCTCCCGCGATCGCCGGTGCAGCCGCGCTGCTGAAGCAATACTGGCCGCACCTGGGCGGACGCGCGATTGCCCGCATCCTGCTCGATACCGCGACCGATCTGGGCACCCCCGGCGCCGACCAGCAATATGGCGCCGGGCTGCTCAACCTGGAGCGCGCGCTGCAGGCGCAGGCGCCCGCGTCCGGGTTCGCGGCCGCCGGACAGGTGCTGGCGAGCTACTCGTCGATCACCGTATCGGCGCCGTTCGGCGGCGCTGCCACGGCGAACGCGCTGGCGGGCGGGCTGTCGTCGATGACGGTGGTCGACCGCTATGGGCGTGACTACCGCATGGCGGGCGCGTCCGCAGTTCAGGTTCGCGGCTCGGGCCTGCTCGCGGGCGGCATGTTGCCCGCCATGGTGCCGCCATGGAGCCGGGCCTCGACCGGTTCGGGTTACGCGTCCGGAGTCGTTCACGCCAACTTGGCTCCGTCTGCGCCAGTCGGACCTTGGCAGCACATCGGTGACCGGCAGCCGGCTGCGCTGTCCTTCTCGCCCGCCGCCGGGCAGAACGTCACGCTCGCCGCCAACGTCGCGGTTGCAGGTGCGCGAGGCCTCGCCGGTTCGCCGCTGCGCGGCGTGGTCGGCACTCCTGTCGGCAGTTCGGCAGCGTGGACCGGGTCGGGCTGGTCCGCTTCTTACTCGTCTGGCCGCTCACGCGACGGTGCGGTCGGCATCACCACGATCGGCATGCTCACACCGCTCGGGGTCGGGCTGGAACTGACGGAGCTGCTCGAACGCGGTCAGGTGCTGGGCATGACCGCCGGCGGTAGCGCGGACCCGCAGGATGCCCGCACCCGGGTGGCGACGCTTGCTGCCGCTCATGAGCTTGGCAGCTGGCGGCTCGGCGCTCGCGCGACGCTGGCGGTAACCGACGTGCAGGGCGGCGGGCGCCTTCGCTTCACAGGCCCGGTCACCAGCACCGCGTTCGGGGTCGAGGCGAGCCGCCCGACGTTGGGCGGACTCCTCGACCTCGGCCTGTCCTCGCCGCTGCGGGTCCAACACGCCCGCGCCTCGCTTGAGGTCCCGCTCGCGTTCGACCTGGTCACCGGCGCGCTCGCGACCGGGCGGCGCGACCTCGATCTTGCCGCGTCCGCGCGCGAGCTGGACCTGGAGGCGGGCTGGTCGGGAGCGCTCTCGGCCGCAGCTTCGCTTCGGGTCGGCGTCGCCCGGGCCTTCGACGCCGGCCACGCGGCCGGTGCCACCGACACCGCCGGCTATCTCAGCCTCACCATCCGCTGACCACCAAGGAGACAACACCCATGCGTCACACCGTCACTGCCGCCCTCGCGCTCGGCCTCGCCGCTACCGCAACACCTGCCTCTGCGCAGACGCTCTTGGACAAGGTCATCCAGCGGATCGGCAAGCCTCGGGGCACCGCCGCACAGGGCAGCTCGACCACCATCCCGCCGGCAGCCCTCGCGGCCATCTCGCCCGAGCAGGGCGCCGCCATCGACCAAATGCTGACCGCGCCAGTGCAGGATGCCGCCATAGTCGCGGCTCGGACCAGTGCCTGGCCGCTGATCCGCAAGCTGCTGGCGACCGGCTCGTGCGCAACGCTTCCGGCGGCCTGGAATGCAACGAACCGCGATGCGCTGACGCCACGGGACTATGGTGGGTATTTTGAGGACGGCGTCGTGCCGATGCACGGCCTGCGCTACCACGACAAGAGCCGGTGCCTTGACGTTTATCGCCTCGCCGACTGGAGCAAACCCGCCAACAACGCCCTTCAGTTCCGGGCCTACTACATCGCGGCGGACTCGGGCGAGGCCAGGAACCAGCTGTTCATCCTGCAACAGCAGGACGGACGCTGGCTGGTCCGCACCATTGACACCGCGTTCTGACGGAGGCCGCCATGAAGTATCACGGCTTCGCGGCTGCTCTCGCCGCCAGCCTGCCCCTGCTCGCCGGCTGTTTGGACCGCAACGCCGCCAACGAACAGAACTTCACCCGGGCGCTGGAACCGCTGGTTGCCGACCGGTTCTGCCACACCATCGCTGCGGACTGGATGACCACATCGCCGCAAACCGCTGCCGACGAACCGCTTCTGCCGCTGATGCTGCGCGCCGCGCCGTTGCCGCGTTCGGGCGGTGGTGACCGCGATGCCGACGTCCGCGCGATGCTGGAGGGTGCGGCGCACGACGGTATGCTGACCCGCACCACGACCACCGCACCTGCGCGGCGCCAGCACTATTCGGAGGCGCTCGCGCCCACGGCGCTGGTCGTCTACGCGCCCACCGACGCCGGCAAGGCTGTGTTCCGGGCAGTGGAGCAGGAGAACGCCAACCATCGTCCCCAGCTCTATTCGGGCGTGTGCCTGGGCCGGGGTCAAGTGGACAAGATCGTGCGCTGGACGGAACCGGCCGACATGTTCGGGCGGACCATCACCCAGGTAACCTACCGCTACAGTGCTGCTGACATCCCGGCGATGGTGCCACCAAACATGCGCGCGCCAATGACGGAGCCGAAGGAGGCGACTGTCACGCTGATGAAGACCAGCGACGGCTGGCAGCCCGTGGAATGACCCAGAACTCGTCGGCCTCCAGCGACCCCGATCATGCGCGGCAGGTTGCCATCAGCCTGATGAGGATGGCGCTTGCCCTTCTGGATCGCGCCGACGAGTCACTGGCCGCAGCACGGCTCCAGCACGCGTTGGACACGCTGGAGTTACGCGCGCCGGGACCCCCGACCGAGGTCGAAATAGCCACGCTGCTTAACCGATCTGGAGGATAGGTCCTGATGAACCAGCGCAGGCAACCAAATTGCGGCGAAAGGATGACTAGTTTCGCGTCCATGTTGCCGGCGACCGCTCTCGACCTGATGCCGGATCACGGTATTGATGCTTGTGCGATTATCGAAGACGAACGCTTAATCAGCGCTCAATTTGCCTCTTGGGAGCTTTTGCAGCCTGATTGGTAGTTTTAAACCAGGGCATCGCAATTAATTCCGATTGAGCATTCTTGAGATTATTCGCCGCGGACATCAGCACCTGATAGCCAAGGGGATGATCAGCCAATCGCCTAACGAGCTCTACTGCCTTGTCAGCTTGTTTAGGCCATCGTGAATCTACCCATATCTCGAGATCACCGGCTTGAGAGCGCAGTGCAATGCGGCGATTCGCGATTAGGTTAAGCGGCTTCTGCAGCAATGCGTCGAACTCGTCACGCTTCTTCAGGCTGGTGACCATGTAATCGGGGCTTGTGCGGTAGAACTTGACGATTTCCTTGAGCATAAATGTGAGGTCTGCCGGCTCTGTGGTGATCGCTGGCGATTGCGATGTTTTGTGGACAATCGGCGACGTTTCGTTCCGCTTGATCGCGGAACGTTGGTCCGACAGGTGGGACATATTCGTTGAAGAACTTCTCTCTGGAGATCCGCTGGAGCGCTGACGCTGCGTGCCCGGACCCGGCTGCTGTATGACAGGACTGCTGTTGCCCTCCTCAGAGTCTCGGACGTCACCATCAATGGCGCGAACCGGCTTTCGCACCTTCCGCTTGCCGTCAGCGGGAAGCTCGCCGCCGATCGGACCCGTGAACTCGGGAGAGGCCGGCAACTGCTTCGACTGTGTGACTTGCTCTTCGTCCGTTGCCGTTTCTTCGACCGCATTCGCAAACGACCTGCCTATAGCGTCGAGCGTTCGGATCGGGACCGATGAAGCAGGCCCTTCGGTCTGCTCTACTTCGCTTGGGGTCACCGGAAGGATCGTCTTCGTCGAGCCTTTGACGCTTGCGGTAGGCTCCGACACGGGAGATGTTCCGGTGGTCGGTTCGACCCCATTAGCTCCGTCCGACGGAGCGAGCGAGCGACGAGATGGCGAAGCGGGTGAGAGGGGAGCGACTTCCGCGAAAGCTCGGAGTGGTGAACCAACTGCGGGCTTCTCGGAAACCACCATGGCTGGCTGGCCTGAGCTGACTTCAGGTTTCGCGTGCGAAACCGGCGATGTCGGGATTGCCAACGCTGGAGACTCTTTGGCAGCAAGATCCGATCGCTGAGCTTCGGCGGTGCCGGCGGTCGGGTCGGGGACAGCTTGCCGCACAGGATGCAGGGCCACGCCATCAGTCGTGCCCTGGTCCATCTGACCTGCAGACGCTGCCTTGCGTGGCGCCAGCAGGCTTTCGGCCTGCAGCAGCCGCTCAATCCGCTGTTGGCGATCGTTCAGGTCACGGACAAGGATGTTCCCTGCCGTCTCAGCTAGAGCTGCCCGCACGACCTTCGCTTCGTCGGCCCAGGCGAGTTCAGCTGATCCCCTGTCGATGTTATCGCGCCGGCGCTCATGATGCTTTCGGCCGGCAGTGCTTTTGCCTTGATCCCGCCGCACAGGCGGCTCGCCGCGTGCGGCTCGGCTGAGCGGCGTAAAGCGGCGGGCCTGTCCGGCGGCGATCATCGCTTCGTTCATGACTGTTGCGACGTGCGCCCGGAACTCCGTGATGAATTCGGCATCGTTCAACTCCGCACGTGTCGAGCTGCTGATCCCGTACTCTCCGTCGGCGCGGGTCTCGAACGGTCTCCAGCTCAGGACGACATGGCCGTGGAAGTTTCGAGGATCCCCCTCCGGATCCGGCCGATGCGGAACGCCGACATAAGGAAGTCCTCTTTGCGCCAGCGGTTCGCAGATCCTGGTGAGCAGCCTCTCCCGGCCAAGGGAGTCCAGCTCGTGCGGAAGCGAGACGACCAGCGTCGTATAGACGTTGGCATTGGCACGTCCGGCGACGACTTCCAGCTCTTCCAGCGCTGCGAATAAGCCTGCGATCGCGTCCGGGTCGGCCGATATGTTGCTGATGATGGTGCCGCCCTCGATCTCGCGCGCGAGCTCTCGCAGAATATATTGAACGGCTCTCACCGCCTCACCGCGCTTGTAGGGGCTGTCCTTGGCTCGACGATGGTTGCCCAGCCCTCGGCCGGTAAATTTGAGGTGGAACGACGAGGAGCGCCCGCCTCCGGCCCGGTTGCCGAGCGAATTGACAAGCCCAGTCATCGTCTCGAAACGACGAAGGCGAGCCGACCCTTTCCGCTGTCCGCTTACCTTGGCCGGTCGGCAGCTGATGGAATGCGAGCCGCGCATAAGATCACGCTGAGCCCGCCTGATCGCACGCGCGACGGCGCGCGCATCCGCATCGCGGCTGGCAGTCTCCCGCTGCGTCTTGGCAGCCTTGGCGCGGTGCTGGCGGGCCAAGGCAAGCGCCGCCGCCAGATCACGCGCGATCGCTTTGCGGCCGTTCACCTGCCATCGGCTCTTGAGAGTCATGCCATTTCTCTCTTGCGAGTTATGGGGCCGTGTCGTTCGGTTCGCGCCCGCGCGAAAACTGAACACATTATCGCGCGCCCCATAACTTCTACTCTCTACCGGGACACTCAAGCGGCCCTGTCGGGCCGCTTTCGTCCGCTGCGGATAAGAAAAGAGGGCGGTTTCGCATGCGAAACCGCCCAGATGTGAGTGTCAGAAAGACGACGCCTGAAGCGCAGACGCGAGCTTTTCGCGGATTAGATCGACAACAATCTCGAGTTCGGTGTCGCCGAGATCATCGAGGTCGATCCTGATTGCGCCGTCCTTCTTGTGACGAACGCGGCCGATCTCACGGCCACCGTGGCTCAGGACGGACCTGGCGCGGCGCGGCGTCTTGGTCTTGGTCGCTGCGCGCAGTGCAGCGAAGATCCTGCTGGCGGGCGCGACGTCCAAGTGGTCCAGCGCCGCCAGCACGGTTGAGCGCGCTGCCTGATCGGGTGCGTCGGACCCGTCGGGGTCGCGACCCACTACCCCCATCAGCCACGATGCCGGACGCTGGGCGATATCGCGCGGGATGAGCACCTTGTCGCCGACGATGGCGCACGCGCGCACGACGTCGAGGTTCTTGCTGACCGACGCCTTGCTGGTGCGACAGGCTTTCGCCGCCTCTGCCTCGTTGCCGAACTGCTCGACCGCCCGCATGTAGAATTGGCCGCGCGCGAGCGAGCTGGCCGCGTAGGCGGGCTCGATCTGCTGCGCGAGCAGGCGATAGGCGGCGGCATCGTCGAGCCGCTCGAAGACCCGCACCTCTACGCCGTCTCGCCGTTCGGGGTTGAGCTCGATGTAACGGCTGACGGCGGTCACGACGTGCGCGGACGCCACCACCTCGATACGGCCGTCGCTGCGACGGCGCGCGGGAACGGGTGCGCGCTGTCCCGCTTCGGCAAGGATGCCGACCTCTTCCTCGATGACGTCGGGAAGAACGTCGTCCGCCTGCTCCTGCGCGGGAAGCCAGATCTCGATTTTGGCCAGCGGCACCATCTGGATTCGGGGCGTGAAGCCGCTATTGTGCCCGATGCCGGCCTTGCCCTTCGGCACATCATCGGTTGGCTCGTTGATCTTCTGCTCGGTCACTTTGCATCTCCGTTTGTGGAGATGGCGGCATGCACCACGTCGCTGATCCGGTTTTGGGGGCTACCTCCGTTCCGCGCACTAGACCGGAGCGAAGTGTGCCGGGTGAAAAGCGGCGAGCGTTGAGAGTGACCCACCGGCCTATCGACAACGACCTAATCTGGACTCTGCGGGCAACCTTTGGTGGATAGCGGAATGGCCGGTTAGGGCGCTGAGGTGGCGTAAGCGGACGCTCGTTCATCAAGCTCACGACGGCCGCTACCGAGCAGGACCGGTATTCCGCTTCTTCTTCTTCTCCCTTCAACGGCGGGTTTTGCCAAAACCAGCCGTTCGCTAGCTGAGAGCTGCCCGCAGCTAACCGTCGCCATCCGGGGCGATGTCCATGTCCTCGTCTTCGTCGGCGTAGCCCTCTTGTTCCTCAGCGACCTTGGTAAGCCTCTTGCCGTTCCAGGACCAGGCTTGATGCAGGTCGTTGGAAGCCATCACGTCCGATGCGATCGAAGCGTGCCGGTTCTCGAACACGAGCCACACGATCCGGGACGTCGTCGCGGTGAGGTAAGCTAGCAATTTCGTCTTGTCGAAGACCAGCGCGACATCGTCGCCGCAGCCGATCTGTGCCGCGATCACGTCGCCAGATGCATCGACCCAGCTACGCGCGCCGTCCCATCTTGCCAGATTATGGGTTACAAGGTCCGGAGCCGGTGCCCAAAGCGAATGCGTTGGTGTCTCGGGATCGTCGAAATGACTGACGATTACTGATGCGGGGATGCCAAACTCGGCGTCGAGCGACCATTGGCTGGAATGGGCTCGAATGGCGGCGCCTTGCAGTAGTTCGCCCTGATAAAGATCGCGCAGTTCGGGAATGTCTGAGCGGGGGATGGACGAGGCGAAGGACTTCTTCAGCGCACTCATCTCGCTGTCGGGAACCAGCATAGCCTTCACGCGCCGAGGTGCGAGCAGGTAGCGGCCGCTCGCCTTGTCCTCATATCGCCAGCTCTGATAGCCGGCGAGCAACAGCCATTTCTCGCCAACCAGTTCGATGTCCCGGTCGGTGAATAGTTCGCCAGCCCAAACTTTCGCATCGCGTGCCTCGGGCCGAGTGGACGGCGCGATGAAGAAATCCGATACGCCTACGCCTGGAAGCGGCGCGGCCAGGTCGTCAGACAAGTCGGTCGGATCGAGCGTGCGAAGCTCGACGGCCTGCAAGTCTGTCGGCTTGCGAGACATTCCCCATGAGGGCGGATCATGGGGGACGTGATCGTGGAGGCGACCCAGCAGCCGCGCCAGGAAAATCCACTGATGCTTCTTGCTAACGCGCCGATGGCGATTGGGTACGCCGCGCTCCTGCCCATGCTCTTCGATGAGCTTCCAGTCATAGGCTAGCGCAAACCTGCTCGGACCATCATAGCCAAGCGTCAGGATTTGCTCGACGATCCACTGGTTCAGGCGCGTGAGCGTCAATCCTGCGGCGGCAAGGTCGAAATCCCTGGCGGCCGGTTCTACAATGTAGCGCGCGAAGTCGGGTTGCCACTGTTTCCCTAGTTCCAGGTTCGTCGGCAGGTCGGGATGCGCGGCTTCCAGCGCCGCCCAATCCGGAAATATGAAGTGAAGCGGCCACGCGCTTGGATAGGGTGGTTGCACCGATGCTGGGGCCGGTGTGCTCGCCATGGAGCCTGCCGCGACGCCTTCCTCGACGATTAGCCGCGCCAGATCCCGGAGCAGCACATTCTCGGGCGGCATGCCCGAAGCGAAGAAATTATCGAAGACGATGTCGGCGATTTCGTGCCAATAGGCCGGATCCCGCTTCAGCAGACCCGCGCCGTATGCCGAATTCAGCACGCGCTCGCGAATGAAATCATCGTTGCACAGGATGAAGGAGTTCAGCAGTTCGCCCGCTATTGGCTGAGCGACCAAAAGGCGTGTCAGGGCCATGGACGCCTCATCGCGAATGAGCAGGTCGGCACTGCCGGTGAACCAGGCCAGGGCAATGCCGAGAAGAACGGCCGATTCCGCTGACAGGTGCGAGAGGTCCTGCCCCCGCGCAATACTGACGAGTTGGTGACCCGCGCCCCCTCGCTCCCAGGCCCGCTTTAGCGCCTCGGTCCAAAGAGCGTCCCGGTCGAGTTGCTGATAGCTTCGGAGCCGCGAATCCAGCCACTCTGCATTCACCGGATGCCCAGGCACGGCCGCAACTGCGAGAACAAGGCCGAGAACGTCGATGAGATCGACGAATCTGCCGTGGTGCAATATCCAAGCCGTGCTGGTAAAACTGGCGAGATCCCGCCAGGCTAGAACGCCCAGTGCCAGCATCGTCACTTCCAGGTGAGTCGCTGTTCCGCTGAGCAGATCGGCAATCTCGATGCCGTGCAGTTCGGGCAGGAGGATCGAATAGGCCTGGATCAGGCCGGCATTCTCGGACACCGCGGCCGCCGTCGCCACAAGTGCCGCTAGGTCTCCAGAAAAGAACCGTTCGCTGATGGTCGTCTTGTCCTGATCGGCGATGCTCGCTTGCGCGATTAGCACATCGCCTAGGCGCTCAAAGGCGAAACGGAGAAATAAGGCGCCACTATCGGACCCGACCGAAACAAGGTCGGCCTCTTCCATCGCCCTGAGCAAGGATCTCGATGCGCCCTGTGATGGCCAAATGCCAGCCAAGGTCGTCTGGGCATCGACTAGCGGCAACAGGCGAACGCCCTTCTGTCCCATTGCCTTGGCAAGGGCTAAGGCGCCGGCGCGGACCGGATTCTCGATGCGGACGTCGAAATCGAGCAGTTCGGCTGCTTTCCCGTTCGCGCCGTCGAGGATCGCCGCGATCAGCTTGGTAAGGCTGATCTGGCCGCCGGGAATGCGATCCCACTTCATGTTCACCGCTGCCCGGCAAACCAGGTGCAGGAACAGCGGATTGGCGAATTCCGGTTGCGCGACCACTTCGGCGGGCGGGCCAACCTTGTAGAATGCTGCAAAGGCGTAGGCGGCGTCATATTCGCGGCCGGCAAAGCCCACGTGCGTAAAGCTGGGCAGGTCGTCGGCTGCCGCCCCGAGCGCATCCTCGATGAAGATGTCCCGGCAGGTGAGGAGCAGCTTGATCGGCTGCCCTGTGACATCGGTCTTGAGCTGGGGAAGCCAGGATCGCCATTGCTGGCGGTCAGGGGTCTCATTGATCGCATCGACGCAGATCAGGAATGGCGCATCGGTGACTTCGGCGAACGCGGCCAATACGCCGAGAATCTCGGACTTGCTTGCCATCGGGCCGATGCCCAGCTTGCTTGCCACCACGCTCCACAGGTTTTGGCCGTGCGTTATTTCTTGCCCAAGTACGGTTAACGCGCCGCGCCCGGCAGCAACCCGTTCCTTGGTGACATCGATCGTGGTGTGGGTCTTGCCGATACCGGCTGGGCCCCGCATGAGCAGGGTGCCCGCTCCGGCCGCGATCGCAGCCGGGCTCTCGGCAAATGCGAGGATGTCGCGCAGGAGCGTGCATGCCTCGCGGGCGTGATCGAGATCCGCCGCGGGGAATGCAACCTGATAGGCGGACTGAAATTGCCGCCAGCGGATGTTGTCGTTTTCCTCGCCGTGCGTGCTGTCGAATGTGCGTTTGACCGAGGCTTCGAGGGCCTGTGCAATGGGAAGCGTTTGACTGGAGAGCCTCTGTAGCGCTGCGCGGTCGGCTTCCGTGAAGGAAAGATCCTCGACGGCGGCAAAGCGAAGGTTCGCGTCATTAAGGGCCGCCAATATCTGCGCGGACGGCCCCGGATGCGCCTTGGGCGGCATGCCATTCCAGACACGAACTGCCCCGCGCAACCGCGCACCCCAGCCCTGACGGACCGCTGACCAAGCCGGATCGAGGCAAAAAGCCTTGATCGTATTACCGGCGTCGTTTCCGACCCGAAGACGGGGCGAATATCGAGGCCCGGCAACGCCTTCGGCTACGGCCGCGGCGCTCTCCAGCGTCGCCATGGTCAGGTTTGGCGAGCCGAACCAATACAATATGCGTCCAGCGGAATTGTCCATTCCCAGGAGCCGCGACTTCAACTCGCTCTCATGCCACCACTCGATCGTGATCGTCGCGCCGCGCATGGCGGCACGATCGATCAGTCTCTTCCGCCAGGTCTCGAGCTTCGCCGCCTGGCCGTCGCCGGAACGCGCCTTGACCGTTGGTGTCGGATCGAATGGCAGGGTTACGATATAAGTTTCGAGATCGGGATGATTGTCGAGCGCGGTGTCGAGCGACTTTTCGAGTTGCGCGAGATGCCCTGCCTTCAAGGGCAGGAAGTATTTCGATTGAAGTCCGATGACTTTCCCGCTGGGAAGGCGCCAGATGGCCTCGACGCCGCCATCGCCACCGGCACCGCGATACCGCTCGTATCGCGAACCCGCAGCTACGCTGTGACGATGGAATATCTGGGCGGAGAACTCTTCGAAACCTTCTCTTTGATCGCCGCGCTCGGCACGAATCTGCGAAAAGTCGATGTCAGGGATCATTCGGCAGCCGCAATAATAGGTCTCGATAGACTGCTCCGCTTAAGCGAAAAGCAGCCGTGCGTCATCCAGTCGCTAGAGCGCTCTCAGGTCGAGCTGTTCGACATCGAGGTGCTGCCCGCGACGCCGATGCTCGGCCCGACGTCTGGCATTGCCGCACCTGCAAAGGGTTTCGGACGAGGGCCTGAGGCCGGCACTTGCCACCTCATTCGTCGCTTTCTCAGGGACGGCAGGCGACCAAAACTGGCTCTTCCGACTCCGTGGCGCACATGCTCGCTCACGACTTTATTCACCGACATTGTTTGCGAGATGCGGTCCAATCGACTGAGCCGACGTCCTTCAGCCTGACGAAGGTCGCGTCGGGAGATGGGTGGGTTTCGATGAAGGCCATCGGCTGCGGCGAGTCGACGATGACGAGGCCGTGGACGACAGGCACGGCCGGCAGCTTGTAGCGACGCGCCAGTGCCTCGGCGTGTTCCCGGATGTGGGCTGCGCGCTTCAGATGGCGCATCAGGTTGTCGGGTTTGTTGTCGTGCCTGAGCAACCCGCGGTATTCCGAAAGCCGCCTCGCAGTCTCCGCGAGGGTCCGACAGAGCCTGATGTCCTTCGCTTCGATAACCCAGACGTGCAGCCGGTCCTGGCTGAAGGCGAGCACGTCGATGTCGCCGAGTAGCTTCATCTCGGGTGTCGCCTTTTTGTTCAGCGCCGCCCAGGGAGCGACGCCGGGTGCGGCGTCCAGCCCGAGCGCGGCGATCGTCTCGGCGACGCGGACGTTGAACGCGTTGCCGGCGGCGTTGGAGGCACGACCGACGTGACTGCGCATGGCTTTGCTCGACCAGAACCGATCCTGGAGGCTGCCGTCGTAGGCGCCGGAGAGGTTGTGGACGGCGGCGCGCTCAACCACCGCCGGCGCCACGGCAATCATCGGGTCCTCCTCCGCGTCGATCGCGAGCAGGGGACGGCCGATGATCGACTGCGGCCGGTCGAACCGACCTAGATCGTAGTCGTTCGGGAACGCATCCGCCGGGACCTCCCTCCATCCGTCCCTCGATCGCAGCGTCAGGCGCTCGATCATCGGCTCGATCGCCTCGCCCTCGCCAAAACCCATCGCAACGAGCCGCCGGACCAGCTCCGATCTCCTGAGGGACACCACGTCGCGGCGATCGGCGATCGCGAGCTCGCAGGTGCTCGCGCTCAGGTCGCCGAAGGTTCGCATGGAGCAGTGGAATTCGGCCTCGAGCGCCTGGACAAGTTCGGGCTCGAGCGATCCTCGGTCCTCGCGCGGGTTGGCCATCCTCTCGTCGTAGCGTTCGATGTCCCGCTCGCGCGATTCCGCGTGCATGATGGTGGAGCTCGGCGCCAGCGTGTTCTCGCCGAAACTGTGATCATAGAGGAGATCGCCAGTCGGGCTGATGACGAGGCGCGGCGTGAGCCTGTCGCCCATCAGCGCCGGCAGGAGCTCGCAGTAGCCGAAGTGGTGGAGCGCGACTGCGCGCAACTCGTCGAGATCCATAGCGCCGACCGAACTTCCGCCTTCCGCCGGTGCGTTGGACGCCGCCACCTCGGCGAGCATCGCGCATGCGCGCAGGTTCGCGTTCGTGGCGTTACGGTGCTCGAGGCTGACCTTGCTGTCGGCGTCGGTGCCGTGGATCGCGCGGAGCGCCCGCGCCGTGACGGCCCAGTGCTGCTCGTCGGCGATGCTCGCCTGAACCAGAGACAGCGACGCGGTGACCAGCGCCACGCGGTCGTAGTGCGCGACGGAGACGAGGAGGCGCTCAAGCGTGCGCGCATGCAGGGACTTGAGCAGGTCCGCGCACTTCTCCCGCCCCTCGATGACCTCTCCGGGGCCGTAGCCTAGTCCGAAGGCGTGGCCCTGCTTGACGATCGACACCGCCGATCGCGGGACCGGACTGAACTTCATTCCTATGATCTGGTGCAGTCGGAGCTGGTCCGCGACGCGCTCCGGATAGTAGGCGTGCCGCCAGCGGACGCCAGGCGACGGGACCTTGGACTGCAACCGTCTGACCGCCGTCGCCCGGTCGATCCCGTTGCCGATGGCCTGCTGGATCGCTTCCAGCAGCCCGGCAGCGAGTGCGATTTCGGCGCGGTTGTCCACGCGCCTCGCTCCAGCCTGCCAAAGGGCGGACGCGCTGACGGTGCCGGTGCGCTCGCCCGGATCGGATGCGGCCGCAACGGCGTCATCGAGCTCTTGATCGGTCGGGAGGGTGACGGCCAAGTCATCCATAGGCTCAAGGCGCAGATCGATCATGACGGGCTTGATCGATGCGTCAACGCCGTGGTCCACCAGGCCGGCGATCAGCAACGTCCAGTGCAACGCCGCCTTCCAGTTCTGGTAGCCATCGTTGAAGCGACCGGGCGCATCTGGCGACTCGAGGCGAAGCCAGATAGGGGATGGTCCGACGAGCACCGCCCCGAGAAGGGTGCCTTGCCGAATTTCCCGGTAGGATGCGTAGATTGGCTCGAGGACGCCAAAGTCGGCGATCCGGTCGAGCCGTCCCACGGTCCGCCAGCTGCCATCTGGCAGTTGGACGCTCCGCCGGTCGAACGCGTCCGCGGCGCGTTGGCGAGCCTCGAAAAGGCTGTCGGTCGGCATCCCGATGTTGATCGGAGGGACCAGGTCGCGATTACTCTGGGGCACGAGCGTGTGGTCCGTCTGCCGCCACCATTCGTGCAGGTTGAGTGGACCGCTCAGGTTCCGAAGCTCGATCCCCTCTGACTGCACCATGTCCTCGAGGACCTCCAGCCTCCAGAAATCGGCGAGCGTGCCGTCGTTCGAGCCTCCGAGCGCCATCGCGTCCGCGACCTCGATGCCCGCAAAGCGCCAGGCGCTGAGGTCGTCGGGACGCCGGAAATCGATGATCTCGCCCGGCCCCCATCCTCCCATGAGGTAGACGGTCAGACCTGCCATGAAGCCGGGCCGGCTCTCGCAAGCCTCATTCGCGGACCGCATGGATGATATTATCCTGGCCTGCCGCTCGAGATTTGCGGGCTCCATGTCGCCGAACCCGGCCTGACGCCAACCAGAGAGTCGGCCGGCGATCAGCTCGAGGTGGACGTATCGTCCGGGCGCCTCCTCGCGGACCAGCGAGCGCGTGGCCTCTCCCAGGATCCATCGGGTCGGCACGTCCTCCAGGGTGGCGAAGCCAGTCTCGGCAAGACGCTCCGCCTGAACCGCGAGGAGCGCGTCGCCGACCTCCTGCTCCCGATCGGTCTCGAGCATGTGGTCGACGATTGCCGCGCGCACGGCCATGCTGACCGCGGACGGCACAGCGAGCAGGATGCCGGTAGGCGTGCGCAGCAGCGGACGCGTGTCGAGCGCGGCACAGCCCGCCGCCGAATTAATCGTCGGTGGAAGATCGTCATCCTCGATGATGAAGCGCTCGAGCAGCGCAGGTTCGAGATTGGCCGAGGCGAGCGCGCTCGCCGACCAGTTCGGGTGGGCGGCCAAGGCCGACAGCCTCTTGTCCGGCGGCACGGGGACGTCGGCCCACTGCCGACCACTTCCCGAGACCCGAAACCCAAGGCCGGCGCGCTCAGCGGTTAGGTCGGAAAGCAGCAGCAGGGCGTGGGCGGAGGAAAGGATCTCCAAGTCGCGTTCGTCGGCAATCCGCTCCGCCGCTTCCAGCAGGGTTTCGGTGTAGAACGTTGGGTGCGCCCACGTGCCGCAGATCAACCGCCTGTCGCCGCGCCGAGTCGAGACGGTCTGCAGGAACAGATCCTCCGACGGGTCCTCGAACCGCGAGATGTCCGATTTCCCGAAGTCGGCGTTGAGAAGGCGCTGGAAGTCGCTACGGCCCGGTCGAATTCCGCCGCTCGCCAGGCCGGCGACCAGCCGGCTCGCCCAGTAAAGCCGTGCCGAGTGGACGTGCAGGCGCGGATCAAGCTGCAGCGCGGCGAGAGCGGACAATGCCGCGTTCCGGTCCCAGCGCGCGATCCTGCGGCCCATCTGCTGGCTACGCGCAATTGCATCCGCAGGAGTGGTGGGCAGAGGCCGCATCATTCTCGGGCTGACCAAGGCTGGCGGCGCCAGAACTGTCGCCGCGTCTCTCTCTGACGCTGAGTTCGCGAACGGTATCCTGCCCATGAATGCATGATGTTGCGCGCCTTAGTCGGCGTCTAGAGTGATATCCGCGCTATTCGACCAACACGGTCTGCAATCGACGAGGATTGCGAGCGGATGTCGACTGTTATCAGCCCCCCCGTTCGAAAGGTTGGCCTGTAACGACCGCGTTGTCCCAGTTGCCGCCGTTTGGCCAAAATCAGCCAAAGCTGACATGCCCGCTTTGCAAAGATGAATGGATGGCCGAAGTTGGTGAGCGGAAAGGTCACCCTAAATGGCCGCATGTGTGAAGGATATCGGGCATCGGCAGATGTACGATATCCTCCAAAGCAGGAAGCCGCGGGCCTCGTGCGGTGACCTATGGGGTTTTCGGGTTTGGTCCCGTTGCGAGGCGCGCGCGACGGCGGTCGAGATAGGCACCGGCGGGCGGGTATATGGCCGCCCGGAGCGGTGTTCGGCATCGACGTTGCCCCGAACCGGGGCATAGGATGGGTGCCGACACGGGTGGTGGCGTCGTCAGCGCGAGCGGCATCATCGCCGGAAGCGCAGGCGCTGCGGGGCGGGATGCGGCCGAGCCATGCCGGGTCATGACGTGATGGTCCCGGTCGGGTGGATGCCGTGCGGCGGGGCGCGTGGTCGGCTCGAGCGTTCGAAGGTCTCGATGACGACCATGTGTCCGCCGCAGCACGGGCACGACGGCCGGACATCCGGCGGGTCGACCGGCGTATCGGTGGCGGCGGGTGGCACGACCCTAAGCAACTGACGGACGTGGTCGAGACGGCCCTTGCGGGTGGCGCCGGCGAGCAGGCCGTAATGACGGATGCAGTGGAAGCCCTTGGGTAGGACGTGGAGCAGGAAGCGGCGGATGAACTCGTCGGCGGCGAGTGTCATACTCTGCTGGCGGTCGGCGCCAGCGCGGCGATAATCCTTGTAACGGAACGTCACCCCGGCCTTGTTGAAGCGGATGAGGCGGCTGTTCGAGATCGCGACCCGGTGCGTGTAGCGCGACAGATAGGCGAGCACCGTCTCGGGGCCGGCGAACGGTGGCTTGGCGTAGACGACCCAGTTCTTCTTCCTCACCGGCGCCAGGTAACGCAGGAACGCGCGCCGGTCGGCAAGGTGCGCCATGCTGCCGTAGAACGCGAGCCGCCCCGCGTCATGTAGCGCCGTCAGCCGGGCCAGGAACAAGCGGCGGAATAGCTTGCCCAGCACCCTGACCGGCAGCAGAAACGCCGGACGCGACGACAGCCATCGGCTGGCGTCGGGCGACAGGCCGCCGCCGGGCACGATCATGTGGATGTGCGGGTGGTGGGTCATCGCCGACCCCCAGGTGTGCAGCACCGCGGTGATGCCGATGCGGGCGCCGAGGTGCTTTGGGTCGGCGGCGATGGTGGTCATCGTCTCGGATGCCGCCTGGAACAGCAGGCCGTAAACCGCCGCCTGGTTCTGGAGCGCGATGTCGGCGATCTCAGCGGGCAGCGTGAACACGACATGGAAGTAGCCGACCGGCAGCAGGTCGGCCTCGCGCTCGGCGAGCCAGGTGCGCGCGGCGGCGCCCTGGCACCTCGGGCAGTGCCGGTTGCGGCAGCTGTTGTAGGCAACCCGCCAGTGCCCGCAGTCGGTGCAGGCCTCGGTGTGGCCACCCATGACGGAGGTCCGGCAGGTCTCTATCGCCGACATGACCTTGAGCTGGTCGAGGCTGAGATGCCCGGCGCGGGCAGCGCGATACGCGGGACCGGCAGCGCGAAAGATGTCGGCGACCTCGATGGAGGTACGCACGCAGCGTCACCCGGCGGGCGTCTTCCCCTCCATCAGCGCCATCAACCGGTCGAGCGGCCCCGTCACGGCGTGGATCGTGCGGGTGGCGACTTTGGTGTAGTGCGCCGTGGTGTCCAGCTTGCTATGCCCCAGCAGCACCTGGATGACGCGGATGTCGACGTCCTGCTCGAGCAGGTGGGTGGCGAAGCTGTGCCGCAGCGTGTGCGGGCTCACGCGCTTGCGGATGCCCGCTGCCTCGGCCGCTTCGTGGACGGCACGGTGCAGCTGCCGGGTCGAGACCGGGTCGGTATAACTGCGTCCAGGGAACAGCCAACCGTGCGGCAGCAGGACGCTGCGCCGCTTACCCTCGCGCCACCACAGCCGCAGCAGCTCGAGCAGCTGCGGCGAGAGCATGGCATTGCGGTCCTTGCGTCCCTTGCCCTCCTCGATGCGGATCAGCATCCGCTTGCTGTCGATGTCGTCGGCCTTGAGGTGCGC
>NZ_CAHJWX010000008.1 GCF_903643065.1 Sphingomonas bacterium
GGGTGGCGCGGGCGTGGTGATCGCGTCGCAGTCCGGGCACCGCCTTCCGGCGCTGACTGCGGACGATGATCGCCTGCCGGCGATCACCCGACGGAGGACCTGCTCGCTCTGCCGATGCTGCAGGGCATTACGGACCCGCTCCATGCCTATCAGCTGTCCAAACGCGGTAAGTCGCTGCGGGTAAAGGCGCAGGCGGTTCGCTGGGCGACGCGAGGCGCGCGCGTGAACACGATCAGCCCGGGTATCATCATGACGCCGCTTGCCCATGACGAGATGACGGGTCCGCGAGGCGAAGGTTACCGGCGCATGATCGAGCTCAGCCCGGCCGGACGCGCGGGCACGCCCGACGAAGTGGGCAACGTCGGAGCATCGCTGATGGGTCGAGACGGCGCGTTCATCACCGGCAGCGACGTCCTGATGGACGGCGGCGTCACGGCCAGCTGGTTCTACGGGGAGCTCGCTCGGCAATAGCCAGTCCAGCCGCTCACAGCCCCTGCTCCGATCATGCGCGAAGCGACTTGAACGAAGGGCCGGTTTCGAAGAGCGCTCAAGCTGCCTTGAATGGCCGCCTCTGGGTCTTTCACGCCAACGCTCTTGCGATCACACCAGCCAGCGCGGCTAGGGCTCAAACCCAATCAGCGGGTTGAGGCGGAGCGGCTTTCCTGATTCACTGCGGGCGCGGGTCACGGGGAGTGCGGGCATGGCGCTGTTCTGGTTGTCGGATGAAGCGTGGGCGGCGATCAAGCCGCACCTGCCCAAGAACCAGCCTGGAGCGCGACGGGTGGACGACCGGCGGGTGATCTCCGGCATCCTGCATGTGCTGAAGGTCGGCTGTCGCTGGTGCGACTGCCCGGCCGACTACGGGCCCTCGACGACGGTTTACAACCGGTGCAACCGCTGGTCGCACCGAGGCTTCTGGCTCAAGCTGCTGGATGCGCTGGTGGACGCGGGCGCAGTGACGAGGAGCACCGCTATCGACAGCACCTACGTGAAGGCGCAGCGTGCCGCGTTCGGCGCAAAAGGGGGCGCTCGGCCCAGGCGATCGGCCGCTCCCGTGGTGGCTGGACGACCAAAATCCACGCGCTCACCGACGTCATCGGCCGCCCCTATACGCTGATGCTGACGCCCGGCAACGTCAGCGACGTGAAGGCCGCGCCCGCCCTCCTCGAACGCGCCGGGCGCATGCGCTACCTGCTGGGCGACAAGGGCTACGACGCCGACCGGCTGCGCCGTCTGGCCCGCGATGCCGGCGCCGTCCCGGTCATCCCCGGCCGGCGCAACCGCAAGCGCGCCATTCGCTACGACAAGAACCGCTACGCTGGCCGCCATCTCATCGAGAACGCCTTCTGCCGCCTAAAAGACTTTCGCCGCGTCGCCACCCGCTACGACAAGCTCGCCGCCAACTTCCTCTCAGGCGTCGCTCTCGCCACTGCCCTGGCATTCTGGCTCTGAATAAGTCTGGGCACTAAAAACCCCAGTCCGCCTCCAGCCACGCCTTGTCGGTGTCGATCGCAAGGTCGACGGCGCGGTAGCGGGCGTAGCGGGCGGACAGCGCGGTGCGGCCGCGCTTGACCGCGGCGAGCAGGTCCCATTCGGTACCGTAACGCTGGTCTAACCGGTCGCTGCGGAACCGGTGCCAAGTCGCCGACAGGGTCGCGCCGGTGAACGGACCCGCCTTCTTCCACGCCAGCGCGGCCGTGCCATAAAGGTCGCGCAGGCCATTGGGCGGCGTCGTCCCGAATCTTCCCGCCCAGCCATTAAAGCGAAAGAAGCTGGCGAGCGGCGTCTGCACGCTGGTCAAGGCCCGCCCGTCGTCCGCACCCAGCACCTCGTGCCCGCCGGTCAGCGACAAACGATCAAGCGTGGCGGTCGCCTCGACCGACCAATAGCCGGCTGCGTAGCGGTTGGGGTTGCGCCGCCAATCGCCCTGTCGTGCCCAGCTCGCGGCATAGACGAGCGTCGCTGGGCCGACTCGGCGTGTGCCGGCAAGGCGGACGCCATAGGTCTGGCTGGAGAGGCGGAAGCCCTGCACCGCGGCGTTGTCCTGGTCGACCAGATAGGCGAAGCCGGTCAGCGTGCCGGCGGGAGTATGCGCGCCGGCAAGCGCGAACACATTGTCGCCGCCGATCGCCGTCGGCCGCGCGCCGACGCCATCGACGCCGTTCACCGTCCGATCCGACCAAGCATAGGTCAGGTCGACGAACAGGCGCTTGGGGTCGCCCCATTGCGAACGGGCGGCATCGAACGTCTGCTGGTTCTGCCGCCAGCTCGACGAGCCGACCCAGCGCTGGTCTGCCAATTCCACCAGCTGGCGCCCCGCCGTCGCGGTCAGGCCGTGCGCGCGGTAGCGTAGCTGGGCGCGGTTAAGCTCGACGTTCTGCGGGTCGACCACCAGCGGATAGCGGCTTAGCCCGTTGCTGCCGCTGTTGTAATGCTCGATGATCGCCAGCGTCGCCTCGGTCTCGGCGAGCGCCTGCCAGGGGCCGAGATCGACGGCCGTCCCGGCGCGGACGCGGGCGGTGAGTGCCTCCGCGTCGCGCGGGATGTCGGCCTGGTCGACCTGCTCCCAGCGCAGCCGCGCGTCGATCAGCGGCGTGAGGCGGAGGTCCTGCGCGGCGGCGCTGCCCGCGAGCAGCGCCGCCGCGGCGAGCGGCCACGACTTCATCGGTGGTCCTTTCGAATGAGAGCGGAGGTCGGCAGTAACGTCAGCGGCGACGCGATCAGGCTGCCTCGAGCCGGCCGCCATCCAGCGCCTGCAATTCGCCGCTCGCCCGGCTTTGGCGGCCATAGACCAGTTCGAACAGCGGCCCGGCCATCATCGTCGTGACGATCGCCATCAGCACCAGCATCGCGAACAGCGTCGGGCCGATGATGCCCTTTTGCAGCCCGATATTGATGATGATCAGCTCCATCAGCCCGCGCGCGTTCATCAGCGCGCCAATGCCGAGCGCCGTGCGGTTGTCGGCACCGGCCACTCGCGCGGCGATCCAGCACGCGCCGCCCTTGGCGAGGATCGACGCCGCGAGGATGCCGAGCGCGATCAGCAGCAGGATCGGCGAGTTCACCATGTCCATCCGGGTGTTGAGACCCGAATAGGTGAAGAACATCGGCAGCAGTAGCACCACCGTCAGCGGTTCGAGCTTGCGCTTGATCTCGGTGGTCAGCAGCCCGCGCGGCATCACCACGCCCATGATGAAACCGCCGAAGATGGCGTGGATGCCGACCGCGTCCATGAAGAAGGCCGACAGGCAGAACGCCGTTAAGACGATGGCGAACGCGCCCGTGCCGAGTTCACCATCGCGCTCGACCCGCCGCGCGAGTGGGGCCAGCAGGCGCGGTCCGGCGAGCAGCACCAGCGCCGTCCAGGCAAGCCCGCCGCCGATCGCCAGGATCGCGACCCCCGCGCCGCCGCCAAAGGTCGCCAGCACGATCGCCAGCACGCACCAGGAACAGGCGTCATCGAACGCGCCGGCGGTCAGCGACAGGGTGCCGAGAGATGTGTCCGCCAGTCCGCGCTCGTTGATGATGCGCGCCAGCATGGGGAAGGCGGTCAGCGCGATGCAGGCGCCCAAGAACAGCGTCGCGCTTGCTTGACCGATGTTGGGGGCGAAGAGGCCGGGCATGCCGAGCAGCAGCGGCGTGATCAGCACCGCGACGGCGAACGGCGCGGCGATGCCCGCCAGCGACACCGCCGCCGCGCTGCGTGCCTTGCCGCGGACATGGTCGAGGCGCAGCGTTGTCCCGACCAGGAACATGTACAACCCGACGCCGAGTTGCGCACCCGCGTAGAGAACGTTCTTGGTATCCTTGGGAAAGATTGCGCCCTGCATCTCCGGGAAGATGAGGCCAAGCAGCGACGGGCCCAACACCACGCCGGCAATCATCTCACCCACCACCTGCGGCTGGCCGAGCAGCCGCTTGCCCAGCCAGCCGACCACGCGGCAGGCGATCAGGATGGTCGCAAGCTGCAGAAAGAAGTGCACCGAGAAATCGCCGGGCGCATAGCTTTGCGCCGCTGCCGTCGTCGCCGGCCCGTGCGGCGACAGCATGCCTGCCGCGATATCGTGCAGGCCGCTCAGCCAATCCGTCATGTCATCCTCCCCCGCCCCCCGGGTCGGCGGCGCAGGACCCAGATAGCCAGCGGAGATTGCCACCGTGCAAGACCCCACAAACGATGAAAGGAACGATTTCCGGCCGACGGGGCCAAAGCGTTGCAGGGCCGCTACAAGGTAGGTACGTACCTCCGTCAATCGACCGTGTACAAGACGGGAGGAGCCATGCGAAGCATCACCAGCCGCGCCTTTAACCAGGACGTCAGCGCGGCCAAGCGACTGGCCCAACTCGGGCCGGTGTTCGTCACCGATCGCGGCCGCCCTACGCATGTGCTGCTCAGCGTTGACACCTTCCGCCAGATGACCGGCCCGGCCGAGACGATCGTGGACCAGCTCGCAATGACCGAGCCGGTTGGCGCGGAACTCGAGTGGCCCATGGTGACGCGCTGGAAGCGGTAGTGCACCTGCTCGACACTGAAGTGGTCTGGGCCTTGCGGGAGGCGAGTGTAGGACGCTGCGACCCCGCCGTGACGGACTGGGCGACGGCGCAGCCGCGTACCGGCCTGTTCGTTTCAGCGCTGACGCTGGCCGAGCTGGCCGCCGGTGCCGCCCACATCGCGCCAACGGACCGGGTCGCGGCGGCATCGGTCCGGCAATGGCTCGACGGACCGGTGGCGACGGCGTTCGATGGCCGCGTGCTGGCCATCGACAGCACTGTAGCCCGACGTGCCGGGATGCTGGGTTATGCCGATTTGCGCGACGGGCTGCTCGCCGCCACCGCGCTGGAACATGGTCTGACCCTGGCGACGCGCGCGCCGCAGGCGTTCCGCCTCGGCAAGGTCCGCGCGATCAATCCTTGGGCCTACCGGCGTGATCGCGAGGCAGAAGGCGGCGACTGGCGCCAGGCGATACACGGGCCGCCCGTCTGGCTCAGGAACCTGTTCGCGCGGGGCTGAGCGATCCGACCGCGCTGAGCGCGTCGACCAGCGCACGGTGCGATGGCAAATCGCGCGCGGCGCGTTCGCCAAACGCACGGATGCGGGAAAACTGGCGATCGGCTTCGGCTGCGTGCGGGAAGTCCCCCGCTCCCTCCGCAAGCTCGGTGCGGAAGTCCATGCCGTACAGAATATACTGGTAGTTGAAGTAAGCGAAGCTCTCGACGTCGAGCTGGAAGTCGAACCGGCTCGGCGGGCGCCAGCGCCATTGGTCGATCAGGTCTCGTAATCGCTCTGGCACGGTCGCCGGGTCGGCATTGTCGCGCCAGAAAGGCTCCGGTCGGCGGCTGAGGCAGTAATGCAGCTTCAGGAAATTGACGATCGTCGCGTAGCGCGCGCTCATCAGCTCGTTGAACCGCGCCGCCGACAGGTCGATCGGTCCCTGCCGGGGGAACAACTCGGCAATGATGCCGACCGCCGCCTCGATCAGCACCGTACCGGTCGACTCGAGCGGTTCCAGAAAGCCGCCCGCCAGGCCGACCGCGACGCAATTGCCGATCCAGGGCCGCTCGCGCCACCCCGGCTCGAAGGCAAGACGGCGCGGCGTCACCGAGCCGGCGGCGGAACCAAGATAGTCGGCGAGGATCGCCGCGGCGCGGTCGTCGTCGATGTAACGGCTGGCATAGACGCAGCCGACGCCGCGAGCGCCGGCCAGTCCAATGTCCCAGATCCAACCCGCCTCGTGCGCGGTCGCGACGGTGTAGCTCTCGATCGGCGCGTCGGGGGTGTCGTAGGGCAGCTTGCACGTCAGCGCTCGGTCGGTGAATAACCGGCCCGCGACCGAGTGGAATGGCGAGGCGAGCGTCCGGCCGATCAGCTCGGCGCGAAAGCCCGTGCAGTCGACGAACAGGTCCGCCGTCAGCGTCCCCTCATCGGTGCTTACGCCGGCAATCCAGCCGCGCTCGTCCGTCTCCACGGCGCGCACTTGGCCCGACAGATGCTTCACACCGAGCGCGCGGGCGCGGTCGGCTACCAAGCCAACGAACCGCGCGGCGTCGAAGTGGAAGGCATAGGCAAGCGGGCCGGTGAAATCACCGTCGCCCGGCTGTTTGGGCGCGCGGCGGGCGGCGGCGACACGGCTTTGCAACGTCATCGCGTCGGCGAAGGACGGCCGCGTCAGCTCATCCTGCCGCAACCAATACGGAATCAGACCGGTTCCCTCGCCATGGAAGGGCGGCTCGAACGGATGAAGATAGCTGTGTGGCGACCCCTCGCCGGCCGACGATTGCCAGCCCGTGAAGCGAACGCCCTGCTTGAACGTGGCGGACGCCTCGCGAACGAGGTCGGTCTCTTCAACACCGATGAAGCGCAGCGTGTCGCGGATGGTCGGAAACGTGCCTTCGCCGACGCCGATGATGCCGATCTCGGACGATTCCAGCAGGGTGACGCGCACCGAGCCGCCAAGTGCCTTTGCAAGATAGGCGGCGGCGAGCCAGCCGGCAGTACCGCCGCCGACAATCAGGATTTCACGAACACGCGGCATGAACAGGTCATACCTCATTCGGTGAGGCGGCGACACCTTCATGGTCTTGCCGGCTTCGGTATGGGCCGCCTACGATAGCCTCAAGCGATTGCCGTTGGAGCGATCGCATCGGCAGTCTATGCCGGGATATCGGGAGGGGAAGGCATTATTGCGATCGACATGACAGGTGTGGCCGGTGCCGAAGCGCCTGCGTCAGGCGACGCCGCGCATGGCTATGACGCGCCCGATCTGCGCGTGTTCGTCTTCGCGCTGTTCTTTATCTTCGGCGGGATCACCAGCCTCAACGATGTGATCATTCCCAAGCTGAAGGAGCTGTTCACACTCAGCAACTTTCAGGCGTCGCTGGTCCAGGTGTGGTTCTTCATCGCCTATGCGGTGATCGGCATCCCGGGGGCGAAGCTGGTGCGGCGGGTCGGCTACATGCGTGGCGCCGTCGCGGGGCTGGTGACGATGATCGCGGGCTGCCTGCTGTTCATCCCGGCGAGCCGGACAGCGACCTTCGCGGTGTTCCTGCTCGCCTACTTCGTGCTGGCGAGCGGCGTCGTCATCGTCCAGGTCGTCGCTAACCCGCTCATCAGCCTGCTCGGCAGGCCCGACACCGCGCACAGCCGGCTGACCTTCGCGCAGGCGTTCAATTCGCTCGGCACGACGATCTTCCCCTATTTCGGCGCGATCCTGATCCTCGGCGGCCTCGCCGCGGTCACCGCCACGCAGCTGTCGGGTGTCGCGCTCGATGCCTATCGCACCAACGAAACGCGGGCGATCGTGCACGGCTATCTCGGCATCGCCGCCGCGCTGGCCATCGTCGCGGCGGCGGTCTGGCTGTTCCGAAACCGGTTGACGGGCGAGCGGCACGACGTGTCCAGCTTCGCGCAGGGTCTGGCACTCCTGAAGAGAACGCGGTTCGGGTTCGGTGCGGCCTGCATCTTCCTTTATGTCGGTGCCGAGGTGGCGATCGGCAGTTTCCTGGTCGGCAATCTCACTCAGCCGACCATGCTCGGCCTGTCGTCGGAGGCGGCGGGCAAGCTGATCCCCTTCTATTGGGGCGGCGCGCTGGTCGGCCGCTTCGTCGGCTCGGGCGTGCTGCGGATACTGAACCCGGGCAAGGTGCTGGCGTTCAGCGCCGCCGGCGCGATCGTGCTGGTGCTCGTCGCGATCGGCACCACCGGCACGTCGGCGGGCTATGCGCTGCTCGCCGTGGGGTTGATGAACTCGATCATGTTCCCGACGATCTTCAGCTTGGCGTGCGAGCGGCTCGGCCGGCGCACCACCGACGGATCGGGGATCATCAACGTCGCGATTGCCGGGGGCGCGATGATCCCGGCGCTGTACGGCAAGATCGCCGACGTCGTGAGCCTGCGCCTCGCGCTCTTCCTGCCGATCGCCTGCTACGCCGTCATCCTCGCCTACGGCCTGTACGCCCGCCGCCCGGCACCGGAGGTCGCCGTGCCCGACGACTCGCACGGCAGCTTGGCCTGAGACTAGCCGGCGCTGGGGGGCGGTGCCGTCGAGCCCCTGATCGCAAGGTGACACGGCACCGCGAGCGGCGCGCCCGAGGGCATCTCCCCCTGCTCGGCCTGGACGATCAACTCGACCGCGCGCTCGGTGATTTCGGCGATCGGCTGGACGACGGCGGTGAGCGGAGGCTGCGCAAAGCGTACGATCGGTGTGTCGTCGAAACTGACGATCGACAGGTCGCTGGGGACGCTCATCCCGCGCCCGCGCGCGAGGTCCAGCGTCGCCAGCGCCATCTGGTCGCTGCTGGCGATGATCGCGGTCGGCGGCCGCTCGCCGTCGAGCAGTATCATTGCGCAGCGCCGCCCCGACGCCCAACCGAAGTCACCACGGCACAGCAGGCCTTCGTCGGTCAACCCTGCCGCCGCCATTGCCGCCCGCCACCCGGCGATGCGCCATTCGCTCAGTTCATATTCCTCCGATCCCGCAATGAAACCGATGTGGCGATGGCCGAGCGCGACGAGATGCTCGGTCGCCAGCCGCGCCGCGTGATCGTCATCCATCGTCAGCAGAAAGCCGGGGCCGGGTGCTAGCGAGCCGATCCGCGCAATGGCGATATGATGGCTGGCGAGCAGGTCGACGATCGCACGGTTCTGCGAATGCGGCGGCGTCAGCAGGACCCCGTCCGGCTGCAGCGCGGCGATCACGGCCGCAAGCTCGCCTTCGATATGGTCGCTATGCGTGTCGACCAACTCGACGATCATGCGATAGCCCTGACGCGCACAGGTAAGCATACCGCCAAGCAGCATTTGGTCGAGCCAGTTGCTGCCGTCACGCCGTCGCCAATCGGCGATGGTACGGTCGCGGTCGTTAAATGCCATGATCAGCCGCGAGCGCGAACCGCCCATCCGCTGCGCCGCGATCGAGGGGACATAGCCGAGCCGGTCGATCGCCTCCTGCACGCGCCGGGTCATTTCGGGGCGGACGTTA
Source organism: Sphingomonas bacterium (assembly GCF_903643065.1). Classification (GTDB taxonomy): domain Bacteria; phylum Pseudomonadota; class Alphaproteobacteria; order Sphingomonadales; family Sphingomonadaceae; genus Sphingomonas. The sequence continues at coordinate 8,976 of NZ_CAHJWX010000008.1, forward strand.
GGCTCGTTGTTGATGACCCGGCTGACGGTCTGCAGCGACACGCCCGCATCGGCAGCGACGTGCCGGATGGTGACCGCCTGCCGTCGTCGCGCCACCCCGATCAGGCTCGTGCAGCGCCGCAGTAATGCGTCACATAGGCGTCGTGCGTGGGCAGGCCGGCGACCGTGCGCGTCACCTTGTCGCGCAGCGTTGCCAGCACCTGCGCCAGCTCGGGATCAGACATCTTGGCGGCGATCGGGTGATGGCTCTGCGGCATGATGCCCTGTCCCATCATCACCTGCACCCAACTATTCTCGGCGAACAGCTCCTCGTGGCGGCGGAAGACGCGCCCGGTCTCGCGGAACAGTTCGATCTTCTGGGTTAGGCTGTCGGGGATCGGCATCGACGCGCAATAGCGCCAGAAGCCGCTGTCGCGCCGTTCGGTCGCCTTGTAGTGGAGGATCAGGAAATCGCGGATCTGCGCCATGTCCTCCAGCTGCTGGTCGTTGAACTCGGCGACATCGCGTTGGGAGATCGTGCCGGCGGGCAGCATCCGCAACAGGCGCAGCACCGCGCGCTGGATGAGGTGGATCGAGGTCGACTCGAGCGGCTCCATGAACCCGCCCGACAGGCCGATGGCGATGCAGTTGCGATGCCATTGCCGCCGCCGCGCGCCGGTCGTGAACTTGATATGGTTGGGCTCGGTCAGCACCTTGCCCTCGAGATTGCCGAGCAGCCGCTCCAGCGCCTCGTCGCGCTCCAGGTAGCGGCTGCACCAGACGATGCCGTTGCCGGTGCGGTGCTGCAGCGGGATGCGCCATCGCCAGCCCGCATCGTGCGCCATCGCGCGGGTATAGGGGACGGGCGCGCCGACGCTCTCCGTCTGCACCGCGATCGCGCTGTCGTTGGGCAGCCAGTGGGTCCAGTCGTCGAAGCCGGCGTGGAGTGCGCCCTCGATCAGCAGTGCGCGAAAGCCGGTGCAGTCGAGGAACAGGTCGCCCTCGATCCGCGCACCGCCCTCCAGGGTAAGAGCGGCGATGTCGCCGCTCTCGCCGTCGAGCTCGACCTTGGCGATGCGGCCCTCGATCCGCGTCGCGCCGTTCTTCTCCGCGAACTGCCTGAGGTACGCCGCATAGCGTGTCGAATCGAGCTGGTAGGCGTAACTCATGCCTTCGTCAGGCAGATGCGCGAAGCGCGCGCCCAACGCCGCCTTCAGCTCCAGGCAATACTCGTCATAGGATTCGCGATGGCCTTTGGTCAGGCCCTGCAGCCAGAAATGCTGGAAACCGGCCGACCAGTGATCCTTGCCGGTCAGCCCGAAGGAATGAAAGTAGCGATCGCCGCCGTCACGCCAGCCGTCGAACAGGATGCCGAGCTTGAAGGTCGCCTGTGTCGCGCGCATGAAATCGGCTTCGGCGATGCCCAGCACGCGGTTGAACAGCGCGAGCGGCGGGATGGTCGATTCGCCGACGCCGACAGTACCGATCGCGTCCGACTCGACCAGCGTCACCTCGGCGACTGGACCGAGCGTGTAAGCGATCGCGGCGGCGGCCATCCAGCCGGCGGTGCCGCCGCCGGCGACGACGATGCGGCGCGGATTCATTGCTGGAGCTGCCGCAGGAGATAGCCGCGCATTCGCCCCGCGCCCTCCGCCGTCATCGGCGCGAGCACGCCGCGGCCGCCCTCGGGAAGGTGGGCGGCGGCCGCACCGGCATCGCCAAACACGTAATAGTCGAACAGGTCGCGCCAATGCGCGCGATCCGCCTCGGGCAGATCACGGATCGCCATCATCGCATGGTTGAGCGCGTCCTGCGGGTTGCCCAGCCAGCGCGGCGTGGTGCGCCACCAATAATTCACCAGCACATTGAACGGCGCCAGCCCCTCGACATGGTGCCACCACATCGACGGGATGTAGAGCGCATCGCCGGCCTCCAGCTCGGCGACCTGCGCGTGCGCCAGCGCGTCGACGAAGCGGGGAAAACGGCCAAGGTCGGGGGCGTAGAAGTCTACCATGCTCACCGCCCGTCCGGCCGGCGTGTTGTCGACCGGGCCGAGGTACAGGTTGCGGAACTGCTCGCGCGGGAACAGTGTAAATCTCCGTCGCCCGACCGCGACGCAAGCGAGATTGTCGGGGGTGTCGTTGTGCGCCGCGACGCGGGTGCGCGTGCCGATCCAGATGCTGGCGAGCGGTTCGCGGTCGCAAAGGTCGACATGGTTCGCCTCGTGCAGCCCGGTGAAATACCCCTTCACGTCGATTGACGCGAGATAGACCGGCGGGGCATCGGCGCGGTCCTCGAACTGTCCGATGCGGCCGAATATTTCAGGCAACGCCGCGCGCATCGTGCGGAAGTTCATCCCCATCGCGTCGTCGTAGAACAGCCGCCCGCCATCGGTCGCGGGCGCGCCGACCGATACGGTGAACGGCATGCCGCGGGCGTAGGACAGGAGATAGGCGCGCGCCTCCGCGCTCGACCGGCGGCCGGCGGCGACGAGCGGCCAATCGGCGACCAGCCTGCGCACGACGAAGGGGCGGTCGGCGGCGCGCAGGCGTGCGTCGAGGTCGGTGGCATTATCGACTATCACCTCCGGAATGACCGGCAGGCCGGCGAAGATACCGGGATCGGCCTCAGCCATGCGCCGCCCCGGCGCGAACCCTGGCGTTCTTGCGCGCGATCAGCTCCGCCACGTTCGCCAGCGACGCCAGCGCCATGAACACGGGCATCAGATGCCCAGCCGCGTGCAGCTCGCCCAACGCGGCGGCATCAAGCGCCTGCAACCGATCCTCGTCGATGCCGTGGTAGCCGACCAGACGATTGATCGACCCGTTGTCCAGCGTGATCTCCAAGGTCAGCGGCTCCAGCAGCATGTGGCGGGCCAGCGCGACGAAGAAGTCGTCGAGGCCGCGCCAGCCGGCGTCGAGTTCGCCGAGCTGTTCGGCGACGGCGTCGAGATAGGGGCTGGGCCGACCGAGTTCATCGAAGACCGCGACCCCTTCGTTCCCTCGCGCGATGCGCGGACTGTCGAGATCGACATGCACCTGCCGCTCACCCTGCTCGTCGGCCTGGCGACCGATCAGGAACGGCTGGATTCGCATCGCCAACGGGCGATGGCGCGCATCCCAATGGTTTCCGTCGAGGAACAGGTTTTCCCCCGGCTCGAAGCCGAACATCGCCAGCGCGTGATAGCCGTCGCGCTCGGGGGTCAGGCGGAACAGGATGGGATAGTTGTTCTGCACGCGGCGGAATTCGCTTGGCACGACCACGCACGACATGACCGCATCACCGCGGTCCGCTCCCGCCGCGGGGTCAACGCGCAAGCCGCTGTGCGCCTCGGCGGTGAGGATGGCGTGCGTCATTAGGACGTTTGTTCCAGAACGGCGGGCGGCTGCTCGGCCCGCAGCGCATCGAGATAGGCGCGGATGGGAGGCAAGGAGGCCGCAAGCGTCCGCCCACGCTGCGCGATCGGATCGAGCGGTGGTGGCGGCGCGTCGCGGATCGGCGTCGCGACGGGGGTGGAGGCGTTCATGCCGTAGAGGATGTACTGATAGCTCGCGGCCGGAAATATCTCGTCGGCCATCGGCAGGTCGGCGCGGGTCGGCGGCCGGTTCGCCCAGAGCTGGAAGAGATCGGCGAGCCGCGCCGGCACCGACGCCGGATCGCGATGCGCGCGCCAATAAGGTTCGGTGCGGCGGCTGGGCAGGTAATGCAGCTTCAGGAACTCGACGATCCGGTCCCAGCGATAGCGGAACAGCTCGTTGAAGCGCGTCGCAATCAGCGCCATGGTCGACCGCGTCGGCCAGTCGGCGATTAGTGCGTCGAGCGACAACTCGACGGTGACGATGGCCGACGCCTCCAGCGGCTCCAGAAAACCTGCCGACAGACCGATCGCCAGGCAATTGCCAACCCAGAAGCGCTCGCGATGCCCGGAGCGAAAGGTCAGCCGCCGCGGCGTCGGCATCGCTACGTCACCGAGATAGGCGGCGAGAGTCGTCGCCGCCGCGTCGTCGCTCATGTGGGCCGACGAATAGACGCAGCCGACGCCGCGCCGCGTCGGTAGGCCGATGTCCCAGATCCATCCCGCCGCGTGCGCGGTGGCGTCGGTCTGTGCCAAGATGGGGCTGTCGGCGGCGACTGGCACCTGCACCGCGAGCGCGCGGTCGTTGAACAGCACGTCGCCGCGATCGAGGAACGGCACGTCACCGACGAGCAGCGCGGCATGCCCCGAACAGTCAAGGAACAGGTCGCCCGCGACGTGGCCGTGCATGCGGGTGTCCACCGAGGCGATGGTGCCGTCCTCGCGCCGCTCCACTCCGGTAACGTGGTCACGCAGATGACGCACCCCCAAGCGGCTGGTCGCATGACGCATCAGCAGCGCCGCCAGCTTGGCCGCATCGACGTGGTAGCCGTAATTCAGCGCACCCGCATAGTCGGGCATTGCCCGTTGACGGGGTGCAAGACCGAGACGTGCGGCTCGCGGCTGCGCGCTGACCGCATCGGCAAACGTGGGTTCGCCCGGTAGCGCCTGCCATGCCGCGACCATCGCGGCGGGATCGCCGCCTAGCGGTGGCGTAAACGGATGCATATAGGCGTCATCGACGGACCCGGTAGCCCAGCCGATAAAGCGCGAGCCATGCTTGAACGAGGCGTCGCAGGCGGTGAGGAACTCCGCCTCGCCAATACCGATCCGCTCCAGCGTGCCGCGCATCGTCGGCCAAGTACCCTCGCCGACGCCGATCGTCGCCACCTCGGGTGATTCGACCAGCGTTACCTCGATCGGGTAAGGCACGTCGGTACGGGCGGCCGCCGCGATGCGACACGCGGCAAGCCAGCCGGCGGTACCACCACCGACGATGATGACTCGCGAGATCGTCGCGCCGCCGTCTTCCGACGTAGCCGCAGAAATGGACCGAGAACCGGCCGTGTGCACCTGCACTGTTCCTTCAGAGTGCCCGACAAGGACGGTACATGGACATATCGCCGCCGGCCGGTAAAGGCCACCCTCGTGTACCAAGGGTGGCCTCCCCTAAGTCAGAAAGCGAGACGAACCCCTGCTGAATAGCGCGCATCGAGCTTCTGCACCAGATTGATGTTACTCTCCGACCGGAGATGTTGGCTACGGTTTTCACCGGTAATGTTGATACCTTCGAAGAACACTGCGACGTTCTTGGTGATGGCATAGCTTGAGCTGAGATCAAGCTGTCCGAAGGAATCGGTGTAGGTCGGGTTCACTCCGGACGACGACAGAAACCCGTCCCGCCAGTTGTAGGCAGCGCGGACCTGAATGCCATTCTTGTCATAGAACAGCACCGCGTTGGCGCTGTTGGACAGGCCTTCGATCGCAAACTGCGCCGGTGAGACGCTGGCAGGCAGCGTGTTGTTATAGTCACGATTGCCATTGACAATCGTGTAGTTAAGAATCGTACCAAATCCAGTTTGCCAAAAGTTGTGCTGGATCGCAAACTCGAAACCGTTGAAAGTCGCCGTCTGATCGCTGTTACTTGGCGTCGTGATAACGAAATTGACCGAAGGGTCGCCCGGACCGGCGAGCAACTGTCCCTGCGCCCCGACGAACGCAGGAAAGTTGGTTTGGTAGTAATTCTGTATTTGCGCAATCGTGGCGTTGGCACCAAGTGCGGAGAGCGCCGCCTGGTAGCGCGGTCCATTCGTGGTCACGCCGTTAAAGGTCGTCGTCGGCGCGGCGATGCCAGGTATCGCCGTGTTGAGTTGCGTCGAACTGATGTAGTTCGACACATCCTTGTGGAAATACCCGATCGAAATATAGCTCTCGTTGCCGTAATACCATTCTGCCGACAGATCGACGTTCTTCGATTTGAAGGGGATGAGGCCGGGGTTGCCGACCGAACCGGTGCCGCCGCCGACGCGGAACAGCGTGTCGAGCCGCCGCCCGCCCTGCAGATTATCGTAGGTCGCGCGCGTAATCGTGTGGCTGTACGACGCGCGCAGCTTGACGCCTGCCAAAGGTTGAATGTCGAAGTCCACCGCTGGCAGCCAGTTGTCGTACGAACCCTTGAACGTAGTGAAGCCCTGGCCGTTGAACAGGACATTGAACTCATTCTGAGAATTTTGCTGCCCGCCGACCGGCGTCGGCACCAGCGCGGTCGCCGACACGTCGGTGCTTTCATAGCGAACGCCGGCGATCAGATGACCCGGACGCGAGAACAGGTCAAACTTGCCATTGAATTGGAAATAGGGCGAGATTGTCTTTTCATGCACGCCGGAGTCAGTGGTGTAAGGCAATAGACATTGCAGGTTGCCGCCGCACGTCTTGTACACCCGATCGGTCAGCGCGAGCGCGGTCGGTAGGTCGAAGGTGTAGAACGCTTTGACGATGTTAGGATCGTTGGCGCCGCTGATCCCCGAGAACTTGTCTGGAATGCTGACAAGATTGAAGATGCTGTCTGGAAGCAGCGTCGCCGCCGCAGCGCGCTGGGCGTCCGTGCCGCCGCCGGCACCGCCCCAGGTGTCGTTCTGCAGCACGCTGTAGGCGGAGCGAACCTTGTTGTCGGTGTACTCGAAACCCCAGTCGAGGCTGTCGAGGAAGCCGTCATGGTGGTCGTAATGACCCGACAGCTTGATCTGGTTGATCTCGTCGCGCTCGTAGCTGTTGCGGAACGCGTTGCCAGTCGGCACAATGTTCGCCGGGTTTAGCGGATCGATGCCCGGATACATGGCGAACGAGATGACGGGCAGCTTGTTCGCGAAGTTGATCGTCTGCGTCTGGATGCCGAACACCGCCGTGCCGAACGAATTGCTGTTGCCATAGGGGCTGTTGGGCTTGGATTCAGCGGTCGAGTGATGACCGTCGAGCGCGATCGTGACGCCGCCCGGGCCAGCCCAGGTCAGATTGCCGCCGGTCGACTTGTTTTCGCTGCGATAGGCGGTCTGCGAGGCCGAATAGGCGAGATCCTTGGTCTCGGCGGCTTGGAAGCGCTCGGTGTAGAAGATGGGGCCGGCAATCGGTCCGTTGGTCCAGGCGCTCGACGTGTCGTTGTGGTTGTACCAAATGCCGACGCTGTCGTCGCGGATGGCGACGGTGTTGCGCGAATAGGTGAAGTCGACCGTGCCGGTCAGGCTGTCGGTCGGTCGGAATTGCAGAACCGCTTGACCGTTGATGCGCTGGCGTCGGCCGTCCACGACATCGTAGCCGGCGTTCTGCGGCACCTGATAGACGTCGGTCGCCTTGGGCCGGTTCTGGATGTTGCGGTAGTCGCTAAGATTGCCGGTCGCGGGATTCGCGACCTGACCGGGCTGGGCGAGCGAGCCCCAATTGTTCTCCGAACCGAGATAGCCGTCGCGAAAGCCGACGTTCACTGAATTCTGACTGAAGTGGCGCACCTGGTAGGCGCCGTCGATCAGGATGCCGATCCGGTCGTCGGCGAATGTATCGGAGAAGATGCCGGAGATCTCCGGCGTCACGTCCTTGTGGCCGTTCTGCGACGTGTCGTAGACGCCCTTGGCGGTCAACGAGCCGCGGATGCCCATCTTGTCGAACGGGCGCGGCGTGCGGATGTTGATCGTAGCCCCGATCCCACCCGAGGGCACCGTCGCACGGCCCGACTTGTAGACCTCCAGCGCCGCGACGCCTTCCGACGCGAGATTGGCGAAATCGAACGATCGCGAGGCCGGCGCGCCGTTGCCGTCGCCAATCGTCGTCGTCGGCATCTGCCGGCCGTTGAGGACCACGAGGTTGTAGTTCGGACCGAAGCCGCGGACGGTGACGAACTGCCCCTCGCCGTTCTGGCGATCGATCGACACACCCGTGATACGCTGCAGCGACTCGGCAAGGTTGGTATCGGGGAACTTGCCTATCTCCTCGGCGGAGATGGCGTCGACGACGCCCTGCCCGTCACGCTTCAGTTCGATCGAGCGACGAAGGCTGGCGCGGATGCCAGTGACGACGACATCGTCGGCGACGGGCGCACCCACACTCGCGTTGGTGCCGTCGGTAACCGCGGTGCTCTGGGTGGTTGAGGCGGTGTTGCTGCCGGTCGGCGGCGTTTGCGAAGGACCTGGCTGACCGACCGTGCTGGACGCATCCTGCGCAGCCGCCGCCGTCGCGAAGGTCGCCATGGCCAGCGCCGACGCGCCGATCGCGAACCGTGCAGCCACGCGGCCGGAGAATCCCTTCATCAACCCCTCCTTGACAGACGTCCACTCTCTGGACCGCCCATTGATAACGTTCCCCTGGAACTGCATCCCATCGATGTCAATCCACCGCAACCGATGGGCCTCGACCCCTTGCATTGTTGAGAACGTTCCCAGTTTGTGGAATGGACGAGCAAAGGACACTGATAGATCGAAGGAGAGGGCATGATGGCTGCAAGGCGACAGTTCTTGGCGACGGCGGCACTGGCTAGCCTGACGGTGACGACGGCGGCCCATGTGTCGGCCGAGCCGGGCCGTCCGGCTACGGCCATCGGCGGCGAGGCGGCTGCGGCGACGCGCGCTCGGGCGCTGGTCGCCCAGCTGACGCTCGACGAGAAGATCGCCCTGGTCCACGGCCTGTTTCCGCCGCACGCGCAGGGCAAGACCAAGAACGAGCTTATTCAGGCGGCAGGCCATATCGATGGTGTGCCGCGGCTCGGCATCCCGCTGGTGCGCGAGAGCGACGCCTCGCTCGGCGTCGCCAACCAGGTCGAGCAGCGTAAGGGCGACGTCGCCACCGCGCTGCCCTCCAGCCTCGCCACCGCGGCGAGTTTCGACCCCGCGGTCGCTCGGGCGGGCGGGGTGACGATCGGTGCCGAAGCGCGCGCCAAGCGCTTCAATGTGCTGCTCGCCGGCGGCGTCAATCTCACGCGCGACCCCTTCAACGGCCGCAACTTCGAGTATTTCGGCGAGGACCCGTTGCTCGCCGGCACGATGGCGGGCGCGCACATCGCCGGCGTCCAGTCGAACCGTATCGTCTCGACCGTGAAGCACTTCGCGCTCAACGCGCAGGAGACGGGGCGCACCATTCTGGATGCGCGGATCGGCGAGGCGGCGTTGCGCATGAGTGACCTGCTGGCGTTCGAGCTGGCGATCGAGGGGGGCCATCCCGGCTCCGTGATGTGCGCCTACAACAAGGTCGGCGGCGACTGGGCGTGCGAGAATCGGCATCTGCTCACCGACGTCCTCAAGCATGACTGGAACTATCCGGGCTGGGTAATGAGCGACTGGGGCGCAGTCCACTCGACCGCCAAGGCGGCGAATGCGGGGCTCGACCAGGAGTCGGGACAGGAACTCGACGACCATATCTGGTTCGACGACGCGCTGAAGACCGATGTCGAGGCGGGGCGTGTTCCTATGGCGCGGCTCGACGACATGGTCGCGCGTTATTTGACGGGGCTGATCGCGACAGGCGCTTACGACACGCCGGTGCCCGACACGCCGGTGGCGATCGACTATGCCGGCCATGCGCAGGTCGCCCAGCGCGCCGCCGAGGCCGGCATCGTGCTGCTCAAGAACGATGCCGGCACGCTGCCGCTGGCGGCGCGGGCGCGGCGCATCGTCGTGATCGGCGGCCACGCGGATGTCGGCGTGCTGTCGGGCGGCGGGTCGAGCCAGGTGCGCTCGGTCGGCGGCGTGCCGATCGAGATCCCGCTGACCAGCGGAGCGGCCGCCTCCTTCGCGCGCGTGACCTATCACTCGTCCTCGCCGCTGAAGGCGCTCAAGGCCGAGCTGCCCCGCGCGCGGATTGACTATCTCGACGGCAGCGACCCCGCCGCGGCCACGGCGGCCGCGCGCGCCGCCGACGTCGCGATCGTCATCGCCACGCAGTGGACGACCGAGGCCCAGGACGTGCCGACCATCGCCTTGCCCGACAACCAGGACGCGCTGATCGCGGCGGTGGCGGCCGCGCAGCCCAGGACCGTCGTCGTGCTGGAAAATGGCGGGCCGGTGCTGATGCCATGGATCGACCGCGTCCCCGCGGTGGTCGAGGCCTGGTATCCCGGCCAGCGCGGCGGCGAGGCGGTCGCCGGCGTCCTGACCGGGCGGGTCAACCCGGCTGGCCGCCTGCCGATCACCTTTCCCGCCGACGCCGGCCAGCCGCCCCGCCCCTCTCCGGTCGGGCTCGATCGACTGACGGCGACGCAGGCGGAGGCGGCGGGCGACCCCGGTCAGGCGGGCAAGGCGACGCCGCAGGGCTTCCCTGTCGACTACCGCGAGGGTGCCGATGTCGGCTATCGCTGGTACGAGCGCCAGGGGCTAAAGCCGCTCTTCCCGTTCGGCCATGGCCTTGGCTATTCCAGCTTCGCCTATGCGCGGCCGAGCGTCGGCGGCGGCCGCGAGCTGGTGGTGTCGTTCGACGTGACGAACACCGGCGAAGTGGCGGGGTCGGACGTGCCGCAGGTCTATGTCGCGCGTGCAGACAGCAAGGCATCGATGCGACTTGCCGCCTATACCCGCGTCACCTTGCGGCCCGGCGAGACGCGGCGGGTGACGCTGACCGCCGAGCCGCGGGTGATCGCCGACTATGACCCGGCGTTGCCCGGCTGGCGGATCGCCGGCGGCCGTTACCGCGTCGCCATCGCGCACGATGCTGCCGATCGGAGGCAGATGCTGACGACGACGCTCACGCCGGCGACGATGAAGCCGTAGCGCTGATCGTCAGTCGGATTGAAGGATCGGGCGGCCTGCGGCACAGGGCGACATGACGCTCCGGCTTCGTCGACCGATCGGCTTGCCGCTGGCTTGCGCGCTCGCTTATGCCGGCGTGGTTGTCGGCTACACGCCATTACTAACGGTGCTGCTGCCGATTGAGGTGGCGCGGACCGCTGGCGAGGGCCGGTACGCGTCGCTGGCGCTGGTGCTGGCCGTCGGCGCGGTGACGGCGGGGGGCGCAAACCTGGCGTTCGGCTGGCTCAGCGACCGGTCGCGGCGGCGCGGCGGC
>NZ_CAHJWX010000009.1 GCF_903643065.1 Sphingomonas bacterium
CAAGCGTGGCATAGTCCCGCACGACCGGGTCACCCCTCAACGGAAACCCCGGGTCAGCTCTCAGCAGAAATCAACAGCTTGACTGCCTCGCCCTCGCCGAAACCTAAGGTTGTGAGCCGTTGGACGAGCTCCGAACGCCGGAGGATTATCACGTCGCGGTGATCCGCGATTGCGAGATCGCATGTGGCGGCGCTCAGGTCGCCGAAGGTCCGCATGGAGCAGTGGAACTCGGCCTCAAGCGCGTGGACAAGTTCGGGCTCGAGCGATCCGCGGTCCTCGCGCGGGTTGGCCATCCTTTCTTGGTACCGCTCGATGTCCCGCTCACGCGATTCCGCATGCATGATGGTGGAGCTCGGTGTTAGCGTGTTCATGCCGAAGCTATGGTCGTAGAGAAGGTCGCCCGTCGGGCTGATGACGAGGCGGGGCGTGAGCCTGTCGCCCATCAGCGCCGGCAGGAGCTCGCAGTAGCCGAAGTGCTGGAGCGCGACGGCTCGCAGTTCATCGAGGTCCATTACGCCGACCGGGCTTCCGCCTTCCGCCGGCGCGTGGGATGCCGCCACTTCGGCGAGCATCGCGCACGCGCGCAGATTTGCGTTCGTGGCGTTACGATGCTCGAGGCTGACCTTGCCGTCGGCGTCGGCGCCGTGGATCCCGCGGAGCGCCCGCGCCGTGACGGCCCAATGCTGCTCGTCGGCGATGCTCGCCTGAAGCAGAGACAGCGACGCGGTGACCAACTCCAGGCGGTCGTAGTGCGCGACGGAGACGAGGAGGCGCTCAAGCGTGCGCGCATGCAGGGACTTGAGCAGGGCCGCGCACTTCTCCCGCCCCTCGATGACCGCTCCGGGGCCGTAGCCTACCCCGAAGGCATGGCCCTGCTTGACGATGGACACCGCCGATCGTGGGACCGGGCTGAACTTCCGTCCTATGACCTGGTGCAGCCGGAGCTGGTCCGCGACGCGCTCCGGATAGTAGGCGTGCCGCCAGCGGATATCGGGCGACGGCACTTTAGACCTTACCCGGCTGACTGCCGTCGCCCGATCAATCCTATTGCCGATGGCCTGCTGGATCGCCTCTAGCAGCCCGGCAGCGAGCGCAATCTCGGCGCGATTGTCCACGCGCCGAGCTCCCCCCTGCCAGCGGGCGGACGCGCTGACGGTGCCGGTGCGCTCGCTCAAATCGGCTGCGGCCGCGACGGCGTCATCGAGCTCCTGATCGGTCGGGAGGGTGGCAGCCAGGTCATCTATCGGTTCGAGGCGCAGGTCGATCATGACCGGCTTGGTCGATGCGTCGTCGCCATGGTCCACCAAGTCGGCGATCAGCGACATCCAGTGGAGCGCCGCCTTCCAGTTCTGGTAGCCATCGTTGAAGCGGCCGGACACTTCTGGCGATTCGAGGCGAAGCCAGATGGGGGATGACCCGACGAGCACCGCCCCGAGAAGAGTGCCTTGCCGAACCTCGCGGTAGGATGCGTAGATCGGCTCGAGGACGCCGAAGTCGGCGATCGGGTCGAGCCGTCCCACGGTCCGCCAGCTGCCGTCTGGCAGTTGGACGCCCCGCCGATCGAACGCGTCTGCAGCGCGTTTGCGGGCCTCGAACAGGCTGTCGGTCGGCATCGCGATTTTGATCGGAGGGACCAGGTCGCGCTTACCTTGGGGCACGAGCGTGTGGTCCGTCTGCCGCCACCATTCGTGCAGGTTGAGCGGACCGCTCAGGTTCTGAAGCTCGATCCCTTCGGACTGCACCATGTCCTCGAGGACGTCCAGCCTCCAGAAATCCGTAAGCGTGCCGTCCTTCGCGCCTCCAAGCGCCACCGCGTCGGTAACCTCAACGCCCGCGAAGCGCCAGGCGCTGAGGTCGTCGGGACGCCGGAAGTCAATGATCTCGCCCGGTCCCCATCCTCCCATGAGGTAGACGGTTACACCTGCCACGAAGCGGGGTCGGCCCTGGCAAGCCTCGTTCGCGGACCGCATGGATGAAATTATTCTGGCCTGCCGCTCGGGGTCAGCGGGCGCCATGTCGCCGAACCCGGGCTCACGCCAGCCAGAGAATCTTCCGGCGATCAGCTCAAGGTGGACGTAGCGTCCGGGTGCCTCCTCGCGGACCAGCGAGCGCGTGGCCTCCCCGAGAATCCATCGGGTCGGCACCTCCTCCAAGTTGGCGAAACCGGACTCGGCGAGACGCTCGGCCTGGACCGCGAGCAGCGCGTCGCCTATCTCCTGCTCCCGGTCGGTCTCGAGCATGTGGTCGACGATTGACGCGCGCACGGCCATGCTGATCGCGGCCGGCACAGCGAGCAGGATACCGGTCGGCGTGCGAAGCAGCGGACGCCTGTCGAGCGCGGCGCGGCCAGCCGCCGAACCAATCGTTGGTGGAAGATCGTCGCCTTCGATGATGAAGCGCTCGAGCAGTGCAGCTTCGAGGTTGGCCGAGGCGAGTGCGCTGGCCGACCAGTTCGGGTGGGCGGCCAAGGCCGACAGCCTCGTGTCGGGCGGCACGGGAACGTTGGCCCACTGCCGGCCACTTCCCGCGACCCGGAAGCCCAGGCCGGCGCGCTCAGCGGTGAGGTCGGAGAGCAGCAGCAGGGCGTGGGCGGAGGAAAGAGTCTCCAAGTCGCGTTCGTCGGCGATCCGTTCCGCCGCTTCCAGCAGGGTTTCGGTGTAGAACGCCGGGTGCGCCCACGTGCCGCAGATCAACCGCCTGTCGCCGTGCCGCGTCGAGACGGTTTGCAGAAACAGATCCTCCGATGGGTCCTCGAACCGCGAGATGTCGGATTTGCCAAAGTCGGAGTTGAGAAGGCGCTGGAGGTCGCTGCGGCCCGGTCGAGTTCCGCCGGTCGCCAAGCCGGCGACCAGGCGGCTCGCCCAGTAAAGCCGGACCGAGTGGACGTGCAGGCGCGGATCGAGCTGCAGCGCGGCGAGAGCGGACAATGCCGCGTTCCGGTCCCAGCGCGCGATCCTGCGACCCATCTGCTGGCTACGCGCAATCGCTTCCGCAGGAGTGGTGGGCAGAGGCCGGATGATTTTTGGGCTGAGTAGGGCTTGGGGCGCCAAAACTGTGGCATCGTCGTTCGGTGACGCTGAATCCGCGAAAGGTATTCTTACCATGGGCGCATGATGTTGCGCGCCACAGCGGCCGTCTAGAGCCGTTGAACTCAATACTCGTGAGCTGCAGTCCTTTCCGGCGCGCTACACGCTCTCAGGTTGCCGTCAGCGCCACCACTGCATGAGCACGGCTGACCTCTCGGTCTCCGCTTCGAGAGTAGCCGGTTTGACGCCTCGCCACGCGATGGCGCGCAAATGAGCGGATATGCGGTCGGAGCTCTTCCCAGCCCGCTGGCGTTGCCAGTACCAACCATCCCTCGGCGGCCGTTTCGTGCAGGCCTCCCGCATCATGAACGTCGACGTTCCCCTCAGCCCAGGTGACGCTTTCCGCCATCGTGCGACCCACAGAGTCGGTCCACCGGAACAGCCCCTCGTCGGCCAGCCGCCAACCCAGCGTGTGGCCGATCCTCGGATTGAGCGCGACGTAGCGGGAATGTGCGAAGATCGATCCACCGGCAATGACCGTGATTGGGATCGTGGCGTCGAACCCGATCGGTTCTGGGTAGTCCTGTGCAGCATAGCGCTCCTTGTGCAGGAGGCCGGCGATGTCGGGCTCGAGCTCCTCGGTGGGGAGGTCGCGGTGGGCGATCACCGACAATCTGTCCTCCTCCTCGCGATCCCCGTCGATGCTGACGACGTTCGTCAACTCCGCGAGGATCACGTCACCGGCAGGACTGCGGTCCGCTGCTGGAAGGGCGTCTCCGACTTTTTCAAGCCAGTCTTCGACCGGATGCTTGCCGACCTCCTTCCCGCGCGGGATCGCGAGCCACTCGGGGCGCGGCGCCGGCACGGCGAGGTTAGCCGGCGGATCGGCGACGAGAAGGTAGTACTCGATGAACCGGGGTGGCCACTCGAGTTCACCAGCGTCGCAAAGCTCCGCCAACAACCGGCCGAAGGCCTGCTGGGCAACGAGGGCCCTTGGACGGCGATGATCGAGCTTGAGGCCGACGGCTTCGGTCGAGTCGGTATAGGAGCGCTCGGCTTCCGCTGACCAGGCAGCCGGCTCCGCGACAGCGACCATCAGCGTCGCCATGCGCCTTGCCAGGACGCCGAACTCGTGGCCGCTCCGGCGACTGATGGCGCGTAGCGCGCCATGGTACATGCGGGTCAGGTCGATCGGATCAGTCGTGTTCGGCAGCGGTTCACCCGGGGTCAGCTCCTCGCCGCGGAGTGAGACATCGGGCTGCGCGGGCCTTGGCATGTGAAGGCGATACATCGCTGGCAGAGGCTTCGCGGGCGCTGGAGGCAGCGCGAGCCCGATCAGCTCGAGCGACTTCTGCGCAGCGAGCCGCGTGACGGCGGACTCCGAGATAGCCAGTTCCGTCAGCTTTGCCCTGAACGGGTCGCACAGGTCGGGCCGAATCCAAGCCAGGCAGGCGACGGTCGCCAACGCGGAATTGAGCGGCCAGTGGTCCGCCTCCAGGGCTACCAAGAGATCACGAACGACGGCGTCCGATCCCGCTCCGATCACGATCGCGTCGAGCAGGCCCCGCCTCGCGTCCCAGGCGAGTGACGCCGCCAGCGCGCGTAGATCGCGCAGCAGTAGCTCGAGCGCCGTCCTGCCTGACGGAATGCCGGACGACAAGTCCGGTGGCGTGAGTTGGCTGGTCTGGAGATCGGCCAAGGCGTTGAGATGCTGCGCCACCTCTCCCCATACGAGTTCAACGGGGGGCTTAGCGGCCATAGCGTCGATCAGGCCTTCAAGGCCGAGCACCATTTCGCTCGGCGCCATCGCGTGGCCGACATAGTCGTCGACGAACAGGCGCATGACCCTCGCGTCCGCATGCTCCGGGTCGATGAGGCGCAGACATCGCGCGGCGTCGAGACGCGACCCGCCATCATAATATTTCGACCAGCCTTGCGGGCGCCCCTGCTCCAAGATGACGCGGAGCGCCGCATCCGCGAGCGCCCGATCTTCCCAGTCGGCAGCTCCCCCGCAGAACCTCGCCGCGAGCCTCGCTGAACCAGCCAGGCCGAGCACGGCCACGGCCGCTCGGCGCGGGTCGGCTCCCGGGCCGCCCGCCAGGATCGCGGCCGCGACCTTGCCCCAATCCAGAGCTCCGATCGGCTTGGAACCGCTCAGCGCGTCGGCCAGTTCGCCGGGACGAGCCGCCAGCGCAAGTAAGGCTTCCAGATCCAGGATTTGTCCGTCGGTGCATTCGACACCAGCAGTCTTAGGCTCTTCCTCCACCTCTCTGGCGACTCGCGTAGACTCGATGCCTTCAAGCGCGTCCAAGTAGTGCTTTCCGCTTAAAGCGCGCGACGCGGTGACTTGCCTGAAGATCTCGAGGGCCGCGGCGACCGGATGTGCCTGCCTCAGCGGTGAGGCGCAGAGCTGACGCAGTGCGTCCGCGAGGCGCTTGTTCCAGCCATGGTAGGGCAGGATGAGCCGACTGGCCGCGATCAGGCCGCCCGCCGCGCGCTCGGCCTCTCTGCACTCGAGTTCGGCGGCAAGCAGCGCGGCGATGACGGTCCCGCGGTTGCCCACCCCCTCATCCAGCAACCAGCGTCCAGCAGCAAGGGCGGCCTCCGGCCAGGTGCCGGCCAGCGCGTGAAGCAGGTCCTCCGTCGCGTCGGAGGCGCCGCGCCCGCGCTTCGCGTCGTAGAGCAGCGCGGCTAGCCTGAGAACGAGACCCCCGGCGTCGAGAACGACCTGTTCGCTCGCCCCGGCTTGGATCAGCCGGCGCACCCAAGCGGCCCAGTCCTCTATCTGGCGATCCTTATGATGGTAGATGCCGAAGCTCAGCCGATGCATGTCGCGCAGCGCGCGCTCTGCTCGGTCACGTCGTCCCAAGCGGAGCCACGCGCGCGCGCGCGCTTCGAGCTCTTCAAGTCTTTCGTTCAGCTCCCAATTCGCGTCCAGTTCGCCATGCGCCTCGTCCAGGAGGCGCTCCGCGGTGTCTGCGTCATCATCGAGGAAGAAGCATGCCATGACGATCCGACGCTTGGCGTCGTCGGGCCAGCCGATCTGATCGCGGCTCCGCGGCGACCGCCATTCCTCGACGAAGGCGTCCCGAGCCGCTCGCAGGACGTCCGGGCCGTGCGCCCAAGCGGCATCGAGAGCGCGCTCGGTCAGCTCTCGGGCCGCCATGTTGACCGTGTTCCAGTCGTGCCAGTGCACGACCTCGCGCCAATCCCTTCGCCGTAGTGCCAGTACCGGTCGAAGTCTCCTGACGAACTCCTGCGGACCTATTGCGCGGCCTGACAGGGCTTCCCCCCAGAGGGTCCCTACCAGGATCACCTGGCGCTGAAACAGGATGCGACCGAGATCCCAGCTCTGGTCGGTCTCCCTGATGCTCGCCGGATCAAGCGGGCGGCCCAAGGCTGCGGCTGCGCGTGCCTGCCGAAGCAGGGGCTCGAGTTGGGCGAACGGGCGTTCGTCACTGTAGTTGAACGACTTGAGCGTGATGGGTGTCGTTCCCATCGGCAGGTACTCGGCCGCCCGGTGCGAAAGAGACGGGAGACGCACGAGCACGTCCGCGAAGTAGGCCCGGTCCGCATCGTCGGCGTCCTCAGGCGGCACGGCGGCCAGCACACGCTCCATCGCGGAGACCGGATCATCGACCACGGAGCGGCCCTCGGCGAAACGTATGGCCGTCCGGAAGTCGAGACGGAGCAGGACGATGTCGCCGTAACCGCAACCTCGCACCATCGCCTGCAGGTCGCGGTACGATGCCTGATCCTTCGCATCCTGGATCGAGGTGCCGAGCGCGAGCAGCGCATCGACCCTGACCGCTTCGTTCGCTTCCGCCACATCCGACGGATCCTCTGCCTCCCCGTCGCCGTCGAACTGCGGTCGTCGCAAGACCGAGCCGCGAACCTGGCCGATCGCCGCCACAACGGCGCCGAGCGATCGCACCATCCACGCGCCTCGGGCCCAGTCCGCTAATACCTTGGCATCCGAGCGATCGGCGGTCGCGACGCCAGAAAGGATGTCGACCGGCTCGGCCGCGTCCAGCACGCGTCCGGCGGTCTCCTGGTCGTCCGCCGAGACCATCCTCGGGACCCAGCGCAGGGCGACACCGTCGGAGACGAGGATATCGTTGCCGAGGATCAACTTGGCAGCGCGGTCGGCAGGCGCAGTCAGCTCGAGTTGCAGGTCCTGAAGGTCGACCTGGTCGAGCGACTCCTCGCGCTCGGCGAGCTCCTTGTTGATCAGCAGCAGACCGGCAAGCGCTGCAACGTCGAGTTGGTCGGCCGTGGCGGCAAGCGCACGATCGATGTCCTCCCGGATGTCCGCGAGAGGGCGCCCCTCCATCCATTGCTCGCGAAGGCGCCCCTGTCGCGTCGCCTCGATTAGCCCGACCGCATCGCCGGCAGCCGCCATATGATGAGCCGCCTGCCATCGCATGGCGGCGTCCCGGTCGGAACGGACTGCCACAGCTGCCAGGCGGCGGTGCAGGTCGGCCGCCGCTACGGGGTCGACGCGTCCGAACGCGTCGACCCCCGTCCGCCGGAGCAGGAACTGGCGGAAGCTGTCGTGGAAGAACGCCCAGACGTCGCTCGTGAGTTGGTTGAAGAGGTGGCCGGCGGTCCGCACCAGGCGCTCCAGCACCGGGCGCTCGCCGAGCGCGGCCATGGTGTCGAGGGATACGGGACCGCGCACCCGGCAGACGAGGGATAGCAGCGCCCTCAGTTCCGGGTCCTCCGCCAATCCCGCCCAATAGGCGTCGTACTCCGCCTCGATGTCGGCGCCCGTCGCCGAGGCACCGTGTCGCAGGGCCATCCAGGCCTCGGTCGCCGGCCCCGAAAGTCGCTTAATCAGGTAAGCCAGCGCGAGCGGGTGACCTTCCGATGCTGCGAAGATGCGGTCGTCGTCGCCGAGCTCCAGCTGACCATTCTCGAGAAACGCGTGCACGATTGAGTAGACCGAGCCCCGCGAAAGCGGCGCCATGCGGATCGTGCGACCGTCCTCTCCGAGTTGTCGGCGGATGGACCGCATCGCCGGCGACCGGCTCTCAAGGCCAACCGGCTGCGTGCCTAGGACGATGAACACACCCTCGGGGACCGCCGAGGGCGGCGGGAGTTCGTCGATGAGGGATCGGCTTGGGTTCTGCTCCCGTTCGATGTGGTCGAGCCCATCGACCAGGATCACGGTCCTCCCGCCAGCCTTCCTCAGCTCGCCCAGCAGCTCGATCAGTCTCTCACGAAGTTCATCGACCGAGGTGGGAAGCGCCTCGAAGCGGCTCGCCGTTCCCACCCCGAGGTCCTCGATGGCGACGCACAGGTCGTGGAGGAAGGCAGCCGCCTCACCCCGCCCTGTCCGTGGGTCGTCCCGCACAAATGCATAGTATCGGACGAGGCGGAAGCCCTCCCGGTAACGCAGTGTCTGGGTGAGAGTGGTCGATTTGCCGGCGCCCGGCGGGCCGGTCAGGGCGAGGTAGCCGCCTTCAAACCTGGCAAGTGCCTCATTCAGCGCCGCGATTGTGGCCCCGATCGGCCGGTAGAGCTTCTCGTTCACCGGGAAGTCGTGTCGAAATCTGCGCTCGAAGCGCTGGTCCCATGCCAGATCGGCCAGGAGCGCGTCCGGCCGCAACTCGACGACACCGGTGCTTTCGGAGACGCGGCGCATAAGCGCCCCGGCGAGGAGTTCGATGTCGGCGTTCCGTCGCAGCCGCCGTGGCCCATCCTGCCCGGGAAGTCGGAAGTCCAGATCTAGCTCGCAGTCGGCGAGGAACTCGTCGAGCTCGCGACCTTCCAGGTGGACGGCTTCGATCACCCTCTCAATCAGCGGTCCCCAATCCCTTCGGATGCGGCTGCTCACGTCGGTCCAGTGTGCGCGTTCGGGAAAGGCGTGCCGGAGGAACGCCTGCAGGTGAAGACGCCGCTCTTTTCCGGGGCTGGTCGCTCCGTCGCGAGCCGTAGGCGCGTCGTGCATGAGGTAGTGGGCGTGCACTCTGCGTCCGGGTTGGGCCGCGCGGAGCGCGACCCAACCGTCGGCCATCAGGCGGAACGGGGCCGGATACGGCTTGCCCGACACCGATGACTCCTCGACGAGATCGCGGAAGCGAACCTCGTTCCGGTACTCGGACCATTTGATCTGGTAGGCGTCGATGCGACCTGGTCGGGCGATGATCACGTCGTCGAGACGCCCCGCCTCTGGATCGACGAGGCGCACCCACTCGAGGTCGCGAGAAAGCAGCGCATCGTAGATGAGCGTGGCGGCGACCCTGTATTGCGCGGAGAGGTTCCGTATCGCCCGCCGCTCGCCGTCAGCCGGTCGCGTTCCGACGCGCTCAGCGCCCTTGCCCTTCGTCATCTCATCGGTCTAGCAGGACGGTACGGTGCTCTCCATCTGTTTTGAGCCTGATTTGTTCTGCGCCGAAGGTCTCGGCACATCGTATCGAGGCTCATCGGGCATCGCAGCGTCACGACCTTGTCACTTGAACCCGCTCCCGCTCGCGCCTGGGCGTTATGTGGCCGTGCCGCATGCATCGGATCGGCGGCGGCTTAGGTCCGCTTAGTTCAGGCTGTGGACTGAACCTGTCGTTGTGCTTTTCAACCCATTTTCCGGTTCTAGAGGGGATAGCGGCCATCTTGAAGTGGCGTGCTGCGGAGTTGAACGAGCGGCGGCTTTCGGGCCACAGTCGAGGTCGTCTAAGCGGCTGGAATTGGGTCGAACTCGAGAACGCTCATTCTGCCCGCCTCCAAAGAGACGGACGCGCGCTGATGTAACTATTTATAAGTCCTTACCAGGTACCGAAAGGACATGCCAGGATCGGGTCAAAAGTACGCGCGTGAGTTGTTCGCTCGCCATCTATCCAAGTCGCAAGAGGCGCTGTTCGCGGGGAGGATGGTGGACGCACCATTTCGAGGCGCTCTTGCAGAGTTATTTGTCACTCACAGAATAGGTTGGAATTGCGTGAGCGGCCCAGAAGTAGACAAATATGATGCGCTTCGTGACGACGTAAAAATCGAAATCAAGTCTAGCATCAACGGGCGGAAGCCGTCGACTAAGGGCAAGGAGTATGACGAGTTCTGTTGGCTGCAGCTTGAGCGCCGCGGCGCTGAAATCTGGGCGACGCGATTAACGGTGGCGCCCAAGTACGAGCCCCATACAGTCGACTGTTTGGGAGGGGAGGTGTGCATCTTCGATGCTAGTCTTGCGTCTGAAAGCAATGACTGGTTGCACGAATCCAACCTGATCTAAGTGGCGTTCCGCTGAGGCTACGCGTGAGATACTGACGGTTGCCGAAGGCCGCCTGGGCGCCCATACAATTGGAGGCAGACGGGCCTTCGATGTCCCGGATCGCATCGAACCTGCCGAGGTGAACGAACGGCAGAAGTTGAAAAGCGCCGAGTCCCGTCTCAGCGTCGCCTTCTGGGTCGTAATCAGGATCGATGCTGACCACAGCGTTCCATCACGCTGCCTCCTCCAGCGTTTCTTCCTCGTCCAACCCGAGGGCATCGTCTGCGATGCCTTCCTGCGGCACTTCGCTGCCGACCACCGCCTTGCCCATCGCCTCCGACGCCAGTGCCGCGAGCCGCGCCTCGCGATCAGCGAAGAAGCCATCGAAATCGTCGGCGCGCAGCAGCTCTGGGTCGATCAGATGGGTGCGCAGGATCGCGTCAAGGGCTTCCGCGCTGCCGCCTGGCCGCTTCTCGATCCGGGCTAGATAGGTCGATGGCGCGCTGCCCCCGATCGCCCGGTTGCTCTCGGCGGAGAGCGCGGTTTTGTTGATGATCGAATTGTAGCGTTGGGGTGGGATGCCCCGCGCCTCGCACCATGCCTTTGGGAAGATGTGGTGGATGTCGAGCGGATTGGCGTAGACGGTCATCAACTCCACCGGCTTGCCGCTGATGAAGTCGCGACATCCGCTGCGCATTAGCAGCGCGTGGAACCCCTTGTAAGCGGCCGAGCCGCGCGAGCGCAGGCTGTGGAGCCGCTGCGCCTGGAAGATCGCCTCATGGTGCGTCCGCGGCACTGGCCCGCCATCCAGCCATGCCGCAAGTTCGGGCACGTCGCGCGCGATCTTGGTCTCGGTACTAGCGCCGTAGTACTCGCCGAGCACCCCGGCCCAGTACCAATGCGCTAGCCGGTCGCGGTAGGCGGCATTTCGGGCCGTCGCGCCGAGCGTCGCGAACAGGGCGGCGAGCGCCACCACCTGGGGCGGATAGGGCACGTCACGTCCCCACAGGATCTTTTGCTCGTTGAGGAAGCTACCCGCCTCGACGAACCCGGCCTCCACTGCGTCGGCATGCTTGCGATACGCGGTGAGCGGCAGCGCCAGCACCGTCTCGCGCTTGCAACTCACCTGCGGCAGGTCGAGACCCTGCTTGCCAGCCGCGGCTGCCTCGGCGCGCTGCTCCTGAGTGTGCAGGATGGCGCAGGCTTGAAGAAAGTCGAGGCTGCCGAGCCAAGCATGAACGCCGTGATCTGGCGTCGCCTTGCGGATGCGGCCCAGTCGGCCATGCTCCTGCGGCGTGCCCGACCAGTCGCGCCGCAGGTCGAACTCGGACCCTGCGTAGATCGCTGTCACCAGTTCGAAGGCGTCGAGCTTCACCCCGCCCACATTCACCTTCTCAAAGATGGTGCAGACCGCTTCGCGCCCATTATCCTTAAGCAGGCGGATGATCGGCATCTCGTACTTCTGGATACGCTTGATCACCGTCTGCTTGAACAGCTTCTCGGTGTCGCGGGTATCGACCTCCCTCTCACGCCAGTAATCGCGCCAGCCAAACAGCCAGTCATCCTCGTCGAAGACACGGTCGAGCGGGAACATGTGAGCCGCATACTGCAACTCTGGCGTTGAGAGATCGAGGTCGACCTCTCGACCGAAGTCTCTCATCCGGCGCTTGTCGCCTGGCATGATTTCAATGGCGTCCTCAAAGGGCACGCCGGCTGCTACCGCCTTGTCGACGTTGAGGAATAGGTGCCGCTCGACCTTCTGATTCTTGGCGTTCTTGAGCAGTGCCGGGCGAGGGCTCCACAGCACTTGGTAGAGCGACGTCATCCGTTGTTGCCCGTCGAGCAGCAGCAGATCTGGTTCTATTGGTTTGTTGAGCATGACCCCTTCGACCAGACGGGGCTGGAAGTCCACCTCGCCGCCACGCTCAAGCAGGAGCAACGCGCCGACGGGATATCCCTTGGCGATGCTTGCCAGCAGGCTGACAACCGCCTCTTCCGCCCACACATAGTCGCGTTGAAATTCGGGCAGCTGGAGGCTGCCTTCGTCGACCTGTTCAAGCAGCTTCTCAAGCGTGTTTTTGGTGCTGTCGAAACTCATGCGGTCATCCCCCCTGCACGCGACGTTCTACGCCGCATAACGCCCGTCATTGAGGCAACGAGCCATGCCTAGTCCGGCCAGCGCATCGAGCACCGGACGGACAGTTGCAGCACGTTTGCCCTGAAAGCTGCGGGCGATGTCGCCTGCGCCGAGCGGCTTGGGCGCGGCTGCGAGGATCGACTGCACCGCGCCGACCTGCTCGGGCAACGTTGCAGGCCAGGGAACGACGTTGCTGACCGGCGCCACCGCCTCGCCGAGGTCGAACGTGGTTGCGATTGGCGCGCGATAGCCGGGGTCCTGGAACTCGGGGCGCAGATAGCGCACCATCCCGCGCGCCTCCTCCGCCGTCCGCTCCTTGTTGAGCGCGACGAGGCGGGTGAGGATCGTCTCCTCGTCCAGCGTGCCGCCGCGATGCTCGTCTCCCCAGCCATAGGCGTCCGCCACGCCCTCATCAATGGCGTCGTGATGCTGGCGGATCAGCGTGACGAGCCCGCGATCGTGCATTTCGCGCTCGGCGGCTGTGAGCACGCGGCCTTCTCGCAGGGCTTCGAGGACGTTGTAGAGCTTGGTGAGCGTCAGGTCTGCATGCTCGGCGAGCACGCGCTTGCGGAGAGCGTCGAGCGCTTCGGCTTCGGCGCGGACGACGGCTGCGACCGCCTCAGGAGTACTGGCGGGGAACGGAAACGGATCAAGGCAATGCGATTTGACGTATACCAAATCGTCGCCCATCCCGAGACGGCCACCCGCGGCTGATGCCCAGGTGACGTGAAATCTGCTCGAAAGCACGCCCAGGTGATAGGCGTCGGGCAGTGCGATCACAGTCAGCTTGTTGTCAGGTGCGATCGAGCTCGGGAGAAACTGAAAGATCCTATGCTTCATGGTCTCTACTGTAACGATAAAGCGCTCTAGTCCCCGCAAAGCCTTCCTTATCTCAGGACGTGGCCAGCCAAAGACCCACCAGTTATCGCGAATGGAGTCGCGGCGGTTGGCGTCTCGAACAGGTTTCACGTGTAGGGATAGGTGCTGGTATATCGCAGGAGCTTCGTGTTTCAGCTTTGTTTCATCGTAGCCAAAGGCATCGATGACAAAAACGCCGCGTGGTCTTGACGTAAGATCACGGCCATTCCGATACTCCCGGATTAGACTGTCTACTGTGTCGTCCTGCCCTCTACCTAAGCGCCTGGCTTCTTCTTCGGTTAGAATAAAGCCGTTCCCGTATAGAGCATATCCGAGAGATGAAATTCGTTCATTGGCGCGCAAAGGAGCAGATTGTGTCACATCTGCTCCCACTCGGAGATCCGCGCCAATCATGCCGTATAGCAGCACCAAATCGACCCGTTCAGGCGCTTGAGTTTCGTCTGCAACTTGGAGCAGACGGCCTTCCGAACTGCCTTTTTCAGCGACAGTCATCGCAATGCGCACCGCAGCGCCGTCTTTCTCGTTCACCCAAGGGTGGTTGGGAACGGCAAAGACAATGCTCAAACGGTCCTTAGCGTCGAGATGCTTCGAGACAACTCTACGACTGAAAGTCTGGGTGATAGAATTCGTCGTAACAAAACCGAAGGCGCGTGCCTGACCGCGGCGTACAATCTGGGCAGCCTTGTTCCACCAATGCATCACTAGATCGGCGCTTTCTGGCACATCAGTCGTGGCAAAAAGCGCGGAGAAGTACCCGTCTCCTATAGCCGCGCGTAGACCAACCTTTCCGATGAAGGGCGGATTTCCGACGATGAAGTCGGCTTTTGGCCATGCCGCCGCGCGTGGGTTGACGTAACGATAAACTTCCACCTGCGCGGCCTCGTCGGGCACCGGTTTGCCCGTGATGGAATGCGGCTTCATCGTCTCGCCGTCCCAGCGGGTGAGCGGCGCGCCGGACGCGCCCCGCTCCAGTATGCGCTCGTCATAGTCGATCAGCGCATCGCGGTTCTCGATAGTGCGAATATCACGCAGGATCGGCTCGGGCGGTGGACGGTCGGCGCCATTCACGCGGAAGTGCCATTGGAGGTAGCCGATCCATAGCACCAGCTGCGCGATGGCGGCGGCGCGCGGATTGATCTCGATGCCGAGAAAGTTTTCCGGCGTGATCGTGTGGCCGGTGAGCTCGGCGAGGTACTGGTCGTCACCGAGGTCGACCAAGAGGTCGAGCACCTCGCCTTCCAGCTCCTTCATTCGCGCCATCGCGACGTAGAGGAAGTTGCCGGTACCGCAGGCAGGATCGAGCACGCGGGTCTGCGCAAGCCGCGTATGGAAGGTCTCCACCGTGCGGCGCGCTTCGTCCACCTTGCGCTGTTCGATCAGCTCGGTCGCGGCGACGCGCACGCCCGCCCAGTCGGCGCGCAGCGGCTCGATGATCGTCGGCCCGACCAGCCGCTCGACATAGGCGCGCGGTGTGTAATGGGCGCCCAGCTTGGCGCGTTCCTTCGGGTTGAGCGCGCGCTCCAGCAGCGTGCCGAAGATGGCCGGTTCGACCTCCGTCCAGCGATGCTCGGCCGCCTGGATCAGCACCTCCAGCTCCTCGGCAACGAGCGGGATGGCGGTGCGATCCTTGAACAGATAGCCGTTGAACTTCCGCAGCGGCACGCCGAGCGCGGGAGAGAACTCGCCGGCATCCATCGCCGCCCACAAGGCGGTGAGCTGGTGCTCAAGGTGCTGCGGTGCCGCCCGCTGGGCCTTGAGCAGGTTGGTGAAGCTCTTCTCCGGAATCAGCCCGCTGTCTTCGGCGAACATCGTGAAGAGCAGGCGCATGAGGAAGCCGCTGGTGCGCTCCGCGGTGTGGCCGCGCTTCTCCAGCCGGCGGGCGACGGTCGCGAGCAGGTCCGCGATATCGCGGGTGACGCGCGCCGCGCGGGCGGCGGGATCGAGGCTGGTGGGCGCGTCCCAAATCGCCGCCAGCCTCTCGCGCACCTCAGAGTCGCGCAGGTCGTCGAGCATGATCCGATATCGCGAGCGATCGGGAAATTGGGCGTACGACTTCCCCGTGCCGGAGAAGTCGGCATAGACCTCGATACAGTAGCCGATGTCGGCGACGAGCAGGAACGGCGGCCAGCCGTGATCCGCCGGAAGCGCTTTGGCGTAGCGCTCGGCCTGACCCTTCGCCTGCACCATCGCCTTCGCCCAACCGGGCGTACCGCGCCGCGCGGTGCCCCGCTTCAGGCGTGCGGATGCGGTCTGGCCGAACAGGTCGAGATCGTCCTCGCCACGCTCGGCAGCGGCGCGGTCGGCCTCGCTGCCCTGCTTCGCTTCGAGGACGAACGCGCCACGCTTGTAGCAGTCGATCCGGCCGAAGCTGACTGTTCCGTCGCCATTGTCCTGGAAGACGCGGCGCTCGAACACATAGTCGTTCAAGGCGTCATCGGTGCGGCTGCCGCGCGGCGGTTCGACCCCGATCAGCCGACACAGGCCATTGATGAAGCTCTGCGTGTTCGCGAGCTCCGAACCTCCCGTGTCGCGCCACTGCGCGATAAAGTGCTCGACGTCAGAAGCTTCCCCCATGCGAGCACCTTAAGGTGTCGGCAGCGGCTTGAGCAACACCGTCAGGGGCAACAGCGGCAGACGCAGCCTAGCGGACGATTGTGTTGATGAACGAGCGTCCAGCTTCGGGGAGGGCTTAGGGCGCTCGGAATGACCGTTTGTGGGTCGAGGCAGTCAGCGCGTGGCGAGCAGTCTTATGATTTCTTGTGTCGAAGAGCCTCCACCAACAAGGTAAAAACGGCCGATGGCTGGCGGCGGCTGGGATAATATAGGTGATAGCCCGGGAACGACGGACACCAGTCGTTGAGTACCCGGATGAGGCGACCGTCGGCGACCTGTGCTGCAATCTGGTTCTCCATGACGAAAGCAAGGCCGAACCCGGCCTCGGCCGCACGGGTGATCAGGTTGATGTTGTCGAACGCGAGCTGCCCGTCGACCCGGACGCGAACCTCTCGGCCGTCCTTCTCCAGTTCCCAGGCGTAGAGGCCGCCGCCGCTCAGCAGGCGCAGGTTGATACAGCGGTGAGCGGATAGGTCCTGCGGCGTCGTCGGCGATGCCCGCCCGGCGAAGTAGGACGGCGAGCCCACCACCGCCATGCGAAGGTCCGGCCCGATGCGCACCGCGACCATATCCTTGGCGAGCGCTTCACCCAGCCGCACGCCGGCGTCGAAGCGCCCTGCGACGATGTCGGTGAAGCCGGAGTCGACGCTCAGCTCGACGTGCACGTCCGGGTGATCGGGCAACAGCCTGGCCAGCGCGGGCCATAGAATGGTGTCCACGGCGTGCTGCGAGGCGGTGATCCGGATATTGCCAGCCGGCTTCTCGCGCAGCGCGCCGACGACCGCGAGCTCCTGCTCGATCTGTTCGAGCGAGGGCCGCAGGGTAGCGAGCAAGCGCTCGCCCGCGTCGGTCGGGGCTACGCTGCGGGTCGTGCGGGTTAGCAGCCGCACGCCGACACGTACCTCCAGCCTGCGCATGGCGTGGCTGAGCGCCGACTGCGAGGTGCCGAGCTTCGCGGCCGCCCGGGTGAAGCTGCGCTCTTCGGCGACAGCCATGAAGGCGTTCAGGTCGATGAGATCGTCGCGCTGCATTCGTGAATCATACGCATAGGTTCATGCCGATCCTAGCGGCTAATCGCATGGCATAGTCGGGCCTAGATGATTGTTCGAAGGAGACGACCCATGAAAATCAAGCGCAGCGGCACTCAGGCGTCGGCGGGCGGTCCCGCCGAATGGTTCACCGGACAGGTGAGGATCGACGCGCCGTTCACGGCAGCGGCGCGCTCAGCGGCGCGACGGTGACGTTCGAGCCCGGTGCGCGCACCGCGTGGCACACGCATCCGCTCGGACAGACGCTGCTGGTCGTCGCGGGACTTGGGCGCGTGCAGCGCGATGGCGGACCGGTCGAGGAGGTCCGCCCCGGCGACATCGTCTGGTTCGAGCCGGACGAGAAGCACTGGCATGGTGCCGCGCCGGGCCGCGCCATGAGCCACGTCGCCCTCGCCGAGATGAAGGACGGCAAGGTCGTCGACTGGCTCGAGCACGTCACCGACGAACAATATCGCGGCTGACGCGGCCGCTACAGGAGCAACGAACATGCAGAAGCGCATCCTTGGCCGTAGCGGCCTTGAAGTCTCAGCTATCGGACTCGGCTGCATGGGCCTGAGCTTCGGCTATGGACCGGCGATAGACCGTAGCAAGGCGATCAAGCTGATCCGCGCGGCATACGAGCGCGGCGTGACCTTCTTCGACACCGCCGAAGCTTATGGCCCCGGCGTCAACGAGGAGGTCGTGGGCGAGGCGCTGGAGCCGGTCCGCGATCAGATCGTGATCGCCACCAAGTTCGGCTTCACGAATGGGGTTCCCGCCGAAGGACTGGACAGCCGCCCCGAGCGCATCCGCCAGGTCGCCGATGAGGCACTGCGGCGGTTGGGCACCGACCGCATCGACCTGTTCTATCAGCACCGCGTCGATCCGGACGTGCCGATGGAGGATGTCGCCGGCACGGTGAAGGAGCTCATCCAGGCCGGCAAGGTCGCCCATTTCGGCCTGTCGGAGGCCGGTCCGGAGTCGATCCGCCGGACGCACGCGGTGCAGCCGGTCACCGCGCTGCAGAGCGAGTATTCGATGTTCTGGCGCGAGCCGGAAGCGGAGATCCTGCCGCTGCTCGAGGAGCTGGGCATCGGCTTCGTGCCGTTCGCGCCGCTCGGCAAGGGTTTCCTGACTGGCAAGCTCGACCCGAAGACGGTGTTTACCAAGGACGATTTCCGCAGCACCGTCCCCCGCTTCCAGGCCGACGCGATGGCGGCGAACCAGGCGCTCGTCGATCTCGTCGGCACGGTCGCGGCCGAGAAGGGCGCAACGCCCGCGCAGGTCGCGCTCGCCTGGCTGCTTGCGCAGCGGCCCTGGATCGTGCCGATCCCCGGCACCACCAAGCTGCACCGGCTGGAAGAGAACCTGGGCGGTGCGGATGTGGTGCTGACGAGCGAGGACCTCACCCGCATTCAGCAGGCGCTCGGCACCATCGAGGTTCAGGGCGACCGCTATCCCGCCTCGCACCAGCGCCTCATCAATCGCTGAGCCAATCACGAGAAGGACCGTCCATGACCAGCAACGTCCCCGCCGTCACCCTGAACAATGGCGTCGAGATGCCAATCCTCGGCTTCGGCGTGTTCCAGGTGCCCGACCCCGCCGAATGCGAGCGCAGCGTCCGCGACGCGATCGACGTCGGCTATCGGCTGCTCGACACCGCCGCTTCCTACGGCAACGAGGAGGCGGTCGGCAACGCGATCCGCAACCACGGGATCGACCGCGCCGAGCTGTTCGTCACCACCAAGCTGTGGACCCAGGACGCCAGCTACGAAGGGGCGCAGGCCGCATTCGAGCGCTCGATCAACAAGCTGCAGCTCGACTATCTCGACCTCTGGCTGATCCACCAGCCCTATGGCGACGTGTACGGCGTCTGGCGGGCGATGGAAGAGTTGCACAGGGCCGGCCGCATCCGCGCGATCGGCGTCAGCAACTTCTACCCCGACCGCCTGGTCGATTTCGTGCTGCATAACGAGATCGCGCCCGCGGTGAACCAGATCGAGATCCATCCCTTCCACCAGCAGGCAGACGCGCAGAAGACGCTGGAGGAGTACAAGGTCCAGCCCGAAGCCTGGGGACCGTTCGCCGAGGGCAAGAACGGGCTGTTCAGCAACGACGTGTTGCAGTCGATCGCAGGCAAGCACGGCAAGAGCGTCGCGCAGGTCGTCCTGCGCTGGCTGACCGAGCGGGGCATCGCCGCCATCCCGAAGTCGGTGCGCAAGGAGCGCATGGCCGAGAACCTGGCGATCTTCGACTTCGCGCTGGATCAGGGCGACCTCGCCGCGATCGCCACGCTCGACCAGAAGGCCAGCAGCTTCTTCGATCATCGCGACCCGGACATGGTGAAGGCGCTCGGCACGCGCAAACTCTGAGTGGGATCGGCTCGCCTGCCGGCACCTTCCACCAGCTCAGGCTTTAGCCGATGCGTGGGAGTGCTCTAAAGGGACGTCGGATCGACATGAACAAGCGGTCGGTTCCGGGAAAGGGCTGAGTGCCGCCTAATGTCCGCTCCTGGGTCGAGTCGCTCGGATCAGCGCGCATCCGACATGCTTCTCGCGAGACTTGCCACCGACGCAGCATGATCGAGGG
>NZ_CAHJWX010000010.1 GCF_903643065.1 Sphingomonas bacterium
GGTGCTGCGCCGGGCGTTCGGCACCGATCCGGCGATCACGGCCGCGGCGGCGGCGGCGATGGCGTCGCTGGCCGCGGCGGGCGCGATCATCGTCGATCCGGTCGAGCTTCCGGACGGCATCCTGCCGCTCGATGGCGGGAACATCGTCGATGCCGAGTTCGCGACCGCGTTCGACGCCTATCTGCGCGATGGCTTCATGCCCGGCACCGCGCCGGCGTCGCTGCGGGCGATCCTCGCGTCCGGCGGCTTCCTGCCCGACCATCGTGCTGTGTTGGAAGCGCGCGTCGCGTTCCGGGACTCCGGCGCGCGCGCGGCCATCCTCGCCCGGCATGCCGCGTTGCGCGACAGGCTCGACGCCTGCGCGAGCCGCGCCGCGATCGACCTGTTCCTCCACCCGACCTCCGTCGTCACGCCCGGGTCGCTCGATAACCCGAAGGGCGGCTGGGCACCGGAACTGGCGGCGCGCAGCGGCTGGCCCGCCCTGAGCGTGCCGGCGGG
Source organism: Sphingomonas bacterium (assembly GCF_903643065.1). Lineage (GTDB taxonomy): Bacteria > Pseudomonadota > Alphaproteobacteria > Sphingomonadales > Sphingomonadaceae > Sphingomonas. Next base: position 499 of record NZ_CAHJWX010000010.1, read on the forward strand.
CCGCAGCGATGATGGGGTGCCGATCGGCGTGGAGCTGCTGGCCCGGGCCGGCGGCGAGGCGCTGCTGTTCAGGGCCGGGTTGGCGATCGAACATGGCCGGGGACCACGCGCCCTGCCCGACCTCTCACTGCCCGGTCTTCACAACGGCTAAGGGCGGCGGGACTGATCCCGCCGCCCTCTTGTTACCGCCGGCGATCCCGAAGGATCAGAACTTCACGCCGGCCCGGACGCCGTAGACACGCGGCGGTCCGTAGGAGACCTGGATCCGCTCGCGGCGACCGATCACGGCGCTGAACAGCACCGGGGTGTTGCCCAGATTCTCGCCATAGCCTTCGACGAAATACTTGCTCGAATGATCGGTCCAGCGGAGCGAGGCGTCCACCTTGTCATAGCTGTGCTGGTAATCGAGCGGGGTATTGAAGTCAGTCGTGAAATAGCTGCTCGAATGGAGGTAGGTCACCAACGGCGTCACCGTGCCGTTGTCGCCGAGATCGGCGTCGTAATAGACCGACAACGTCGTCTTCAGCCGGGGCGATTGCGGAATGCGCTTGCCGGCCAGGTTGACGGAGACGGGATCGGCCGGGGCGTTGGCAGGCCCCGACAGGCCGTAGAAGTTGTTGCTGCTGATATAGGTCGTGTATTTGGCATTCAGATAGGCTGCCGTCGCGTCGACATGGAACCCCTTGTAGAATTGCGACCGCAGCGCGAACTCCGCGCCGTAGCTGCGCGCCTTGCCCGCCGATCCGAAATAGCTCAGCTGCGGCGTGTAGACGCTGATCTGAAGGTTCGAGTACCGGTTGTAGAATAAGCTCACGTCGGTGGTGATGCGGCCACCCATGAACTGGTTCTTGAGCCCCGCTTCATAGGCCCGCACCTTCTGGGGAGCGTAGCTGGGAAGCGCGGCATTGTCGTTCACGCCGCCCGATTCGAACCCCGTCGACGCGGTGGCGTACACCATGGTGGTGCGGCTGGGCGTGAACTCCGCCCCGGCGCGCCACGTCACGCTGTTGAACTTGGGGCTGCCGGCGGTGGTGGAATCCGGCTTGGTGAAGTTGAACGTCCCCGCCGTCCCCGCTGCGGCTGAATAATAGTCGCTGAACAGGAACGCCTTCTTCTCGTGGCTGTAGCGGATGCCGCCGATCAGGCGCAGCTTGTCCGGCACGACGAAATACGATGCCTGGGCGTAGCCCGCATAAGCGTTGGTGTGCAGCGCGATGTCGCCACGGAAGCCGGGGACGTTGAACGACGCCGGCAGGATCTCCTGCTGATACGTCTCGAAGATGTTGTCGTGCAGGTAATAGCCGCCGATGATCCACTGGAACGGCGTGGTCGACTTGGACGCGAGCTGAAGCTCCTGCGTGAAGGTGCGGCTATGCGTCAGCGGCTCCTGCACGCCCGAGCCGTAGCCATAGGCCGAGAAGGTCTTGCTGCTCTGGTCGTTGTCGGCGCTGCGGTTGGCAACGAAATCATTATAGCCGGTGATCGACCGTACCGTCGCGAAATCCAGATCGTAGGAGATCGAGCCCGAGCCGTAATTCTCGCGGATGTGCTCGAACGGCTGGTAGTTCCAGTCGTTGGTATAGGCGCCGCCGGTCACCGGCACACCCGCATCCTGCGTGCCGACGTTGACCGATCCGTTCGGGACGGACGGGTTCACCGCATAGGGCAGGCCGTTGATCGACTGATAGCCCGTGACCGGGTTGAGGAGCGTGCCCGCGACCTTGTAGCCATAGGAGCCGGCGCCCGCATCGCCGCGCAGCCAGTGACTGGCATGGACCTCCACCACGAGGCGGGAGTCGGGCGTCCATTTCAGGTTGATGCGCTCGGCATTCTCCTTGAGATCGTTGAGGTAGATGCCCGGCGTGGTCGAATGCACATAGCCGTCGTGATGCTGATACACGCCGGCGACGCGGACCTGGAGCGTGTCGGACAGGGGCAGATTGACGTAGCCGTCGATGCGCTGCTCGGAGAAATTGCCGAAATCGCCGTTGAGACCGGCGCCGAACTCCTTCTCCGGCGCGGCGGTCACGACGGAGATATTGCCGCCGAAGGTGTTGCGTCCGTACAGCGTGCCCTGCGGCCCGCGCTGCACTTCCACGCGGCTGACGTCGAACAGCGGAATGCTCTGCTGCTGCGTGCGGCTCTGGTAGATGCCGTCGATGTAGAAGCCGATGACCGGATCGTTCTGCGCCGACACGAGACTGGTGCGCACGCCGCGGATGGCGGGGAAGCTGTCCGATCCCTGGCTGCCCCAAGTGAAGCCGGGCGTGATGAATTCGAGCCGCGCGGCATTGTCGACGTGAAGCCGGCTCAGATCGGCGGCGGATACGGCGGTGATGGCGATCGGCACGTCCTGCAGCCGCTCCGAGCGACGCTGGGCCGTCACCACGACGTCGCCGGGCAGTTGCGCATCGGTCGTCGACTCGATCGCGGTCTGGCCGGGCGACACGTTGGTCGTGGTCGAGTCCGCCGTCGTGGGCACGTTCTGCGCGGCGGCCGGCGCGGCGATGGCGACCAAGGCCGAGGTGCTCAACAGCATCATGCGGTTCACCATAACATTCCCTTCATCCGGCGCTCCCTGGCGCCTACCCAAGTAAATCTATCAGGCTTCGAAGGGCTGTCTATCGGTGAATGCATTCGGATGCAGTCGCCATAAAACTTTTATGTTGCTGTAGTGTTTGTGCAACACTGGCGTCAGGACATTGGATTGTCTGGCAAAATCGTCGGCTGGTCCACCGGCCGGTGACGCAGGCGCGCCGCCGCCGCCTCCCGGCCAACCGTTCCGCAACCTTTTATGATTTCGAATGCGTTCAGGTGAGTCGCGCCGAGCTGCCGCGCAGCAATTCTCCTTCGAACAGCCGATGTTCGGCCGGCGTGCCTTCGTTCTCGATGCGCTCCGCCAGCATGGCGACCGCGGCCTGCGTCATCCGGCGGACGGGCTGGCGGATCGTGGTGAGCTCGTAGCTTGCCCAGCCCGCCGGATCGGACCCGTCGAAGCCGACGATCGAAATATCGTCGGGGATCGACAGGCCGAGATCGACCCGCGCGGCATCAATGACGCCGATGCCCATCAGATCGTTCACGCAGATCACCGCCTCCGGCATGCCGCCCCGGCTCTGCGCCAGCGCGTGCATCGCCATCTGGCCGCTGGCGTAGCTGAAGTCGCCGCGCACGGTCGCCACGTCCGCGATGCCGTGTTCCGCCAGCCACCCCAGCGCCGCGCGACGCCGCTCCTCGCCCACATAGCTGTCGCTCGGGCCCGCGACGACTGCGAAGCGCCGGTGCCCGGCGGCCAGCAGGTGATCGACCAGCTGGCGTTCGCCCGCCGCCGAATCGCAGGACACGGACGCGGCCAGCCCGCCGCGCGCCGGTCGGTTGTAGAGCACCAGCGGGATGTGCCGCCCGGCGAACGCCTTGACCTGATCGTCGGACAGCCTGGCGGCGGAGATGACCCCGTCGACGGAATGGCGCCAGACCTGATCGAGGATCGCATCCACATCGCTCTCGGCGTTGAGCGAGAACAACAGCACGCGCATGTCCCGTTCGGTCAGCTGCCGGCTGAGTTCGGCCAGCACCTCCGGATAGAAGAGGTTGGTCAGCGTGGAGATCAGCACCGCGACCATGTTGGTCCGTCCCGAGATCAGTCCCTGCGCCAGCGCGTTGGGCCGATAGCCCATCTCGGTGGCGACCTTCAGGATCCGCTCGCGGGTGGCCGGGGCGATGCTCGCGCCGCTGGCGAAGCACCGTGACACCGCCGATTGCGACACGCCCGCCGCGCGCGCGACATCGTACGAGGTCGCGCGGCGAACCCGCGCCGTTGAGGCGGATGCCGTCTTCGTCGTTGCCACCGAACGCTTCCCCGAACCAGGCTCGCCGGCGAACCTATCATCCCGGATCGTGGATGACGACCGCCTTAGGCGTCCTGACGGACAGGTCGCCCCGCGTCCCGGGGGGCGCGGCGCTCAGGCGAACGTCGGCAGCGCCGGACTCTCGGTCCCGCGCACGACGAAGCTGATCGAGGGCACCGACGCCGTGTTGCGGAACGCGTGCGGCAGGCCGACGGGGACGCTCAGCGTGTCGCCCGCCCCCAGCACCAGCGCGCCGTCGCTCCAGCTCACCTCCAGCGTGCCCTCCTGCACGAACAGCACTTCCGCCTCGTGCCGGGCATGCATCGGGACATAGGCGCCGGTCTGCAAGGTGAGCCGGCGCATGTTGAAGCCGTGCGGCCACCATCCCTGGATCGGGCCCGGCTGGAAATGATCGGCGGTCGCCTGTGGCGCGATGATCCCCGCTTCCTCGACGCCGTCGCCCGCCAGCGGCGAGGCGGGGTTGGGGAGTTCCTCCCCGGCGGCGACCACGCACTGCGCCAGCTTTTCCCGGGGCGGCGTGCGAAGATTGTCGAGGGCCTGCTCGTCCAGGGCCCCCTCCAGTTCCACCTCCGCCAGCGTGTATTCGCCCTTGGACGTGTCGATCAGCCGCCCGCCCTTGGCGAGCTTGAGCCCATGGTCGGCCGCCGCCTCGAACACGGCGGGCGCCCAGGTGACCTTGCCCGGATCGTCCTGCCCCAGCACGGTGAAGAGGAAGCCGGTGCCCTGGTCCAGCTTCTCGAAGCCGCGAAACATGTGGATGGGAACCGAGCAGACGTCACCCGGCCCGATGTCGATCGCGCCGTCCTCCTTGTTGGGCCCGAAGGGCAGGCGCCAGCGTCCCGAATGAACGACGAACACCTCGGCGGTGTCGTGGCTGTGCTGGGAGTTGACGCACCCGAACGGCTGCCTGGCGGCGCCGATGTTGAAGCCGTGCCGTTCCGTGATGTGCACGTGCTGATCGGCGCTTTCGGACACGCCGGCGCCGATGATCGTGAAATTCTCTTTTTCCGTCGATCCGGGCGTCTTCGTGTCCAGAAAGGCCGTGCGGCACGGGATCAGGTCCGCATAGCGCACGAGCCGCGCGGTCATGGCAGCTTGGGTCCAGTGGGTCACGACAGCCTCGCTCGATGGTCAAGTTGCATTCGAATGCAACTGCGCTAAGACATGACGATGCGTGGCGCAAGCCTGCAGGGGACGGCAAGCGGAACATGGACGCGACGGCGGACGATCTCGACACGCGGTGCCCGCTCGTCCTGCTGCCGGGTACGCTGTGCGACGCGCGCGTGTTCGCACCGCTGATGGAGCGCCTGCCCCCACGGCGTATCTCGATCGGCGACATGGCTGGTCTCGCCTCCACGCGGGCGCTGGCCGGGCGGCTGCTGGAGCGGGCCCCGCCCGTATTCGCGCTGATCGGCTTCTCGCTGGGCGCGATCGTGGCGCTGGAGGTCGCCGCGCAAGTCCCCGGACGGGTCGCCGGCCTGGCGCTGATCGGCGGCAACGCGCATGCCCCGACCGCGCCCGACGTCGCCCGTCGCCGCGCGGAGATCGCCGCGGTCACGTCCGTCGAGCGGTATGTCGGCGAAACGATGTGGCCGAGCTACGTCGCCGACCAGGGGGACGAGCGGCTGCGTCGAACGCTGATCGACATGGGCAGGGACGGCGGGCACGACGCGTTGCGGCTGCAGACCGAGGTCGCGCTGTCGCGCGCCGACAGCCGGCCCCGCCTGGGCGCGCTGACCATGCCGACGCTGGTCCTGGCGGGCGCGGCCGACGCGATCAACGATGCCACCGTGCAGCGTCGCCTGGCGGCGGCGATTCCCGCCGCGACCCTGGTGCTGGTTCCCGGCGCGGGGCATTTCGTGCTCCTGGAACGGCCGGCGGCGTGCGCGCGCGCGGTGATCGGCTGGCTGGGATCGGTGGACGACGGATCCGCCTTCGACGAAGCTCCACTCGCATTCACCAGGGAGAGGTCATGACCGACAACAAGGATCGTCCGATCGCCGGGCCGGACGGCGCCGTGCTCCAGGTGGAACGGCGCGACTTCACGCAGCTCGTGCCGACGGACCGGCCGCGCGCGCAGGGCATGCGCGGGTTCGACGACTGCTATACCGACATCGTGGACTATATCATCCGGTGCACCCACCGGATCTGGGACGAGCGCGACGTCGGCCTGATCTACACGCACTATACGCATAATTGCGTGGCCTACACCACGCTCGGCACGATGTACGATCGCGAGACGCACATCCGTGACACGATCCAGCGGCTGGTGGAGTTCCCGGACCGGCGCGGCATGGCGATCCAGGTCGTCTGGAACGGCGACGATCGCGCCGGCTTCTACACCAGCCACATGACGCACGGGCAGGGCCGTCATACCGAATATGGGGCGATGGGAAGGCCGACCGGGCGCACGTTTATCACCCGCACCGTCGCGGACTGCATGATCCTGGAGAACCGGATCTACAAGGAGTGGATCGTCCGCGACAATATGGGGCCGCTAATCCAGCTTGGCATCGATCCGCACGCCCATGCGCTCGATCTCGCGACCAGGAAGTTCGAGCGCGGCGAGCCCGTGCTGGACATATCGGAGAACCGGCGCCTGCTTGGCCAATACCCGCCGGAGGAGGAGGCCGATGTCTCCATCGCCAACAACGAGGAGGAGGCGGAGCTGCTGCGCCGGCTCCACCGCATCTACAATCGCCGGCTGTTCGGGACGATCCAGGAGATCTACGCGCCGACCTGCCAGTGGCACGGGCCGCTGATGCGCGAGCTGTACGGCATCCCGGCCGTGTTGCAGCAGACGATGCGGCTCGTCGCGCTGATGCCCGACTGCGCGTTCGTGCCGCAGCATATCTGCTCGGTCGAGAGCGAGGAGGGCGGGCGCAAGCATGCCGTGCGCTGGGTGATGGACGGCTCCCATCTCGGCTACGGGCCGCTGGGTCCGCCGACCGGGCACAAGCTGTTCGTCATGGGCGCCACCCACTTCCACATCGTGGACGGCAAGATCGTCGACGAATGGGTCGTGTACGACGAACTGTCGATGCTGGTGCAGATCAAGCTGGCGGACCTGCACCGGGCGGCGCCGTCCGACGGCTATGCCGCATCGCGGTAATTGGTCCGGTCGCTTTGGGGCCAAGCGGCGCTTTCCGCGGGCCCGTGCGGCTGGAAGTACAGGTGGTGGTCAGCCAGCCGAAACGGAGCAGTCTCGTGGTCGAATCGACAGCCAATTTCACCAAGGGCGCGGCGTATATCGACGGCGCCTACGTCCCTTTCTCCGAGGCCAAGATCTCGGTCGGCGACTGGGGCTTCACGCAATCGGACGTCACCTATGACGTGGTGCACGTGTCGGACGGCGCGTTCTTCCGGCTTGAGGACCATCTCGACCGTTTCCATCGCTCGCTCGAAGGCTATCGGCTCGATCCCGGCAAGACCCGCGACGAGATGCGCGAGATCCTCGCGCGCTGCGTGGCGCTGAGCGGGCTGAAGGACTCCTACGTCGCCATGGTGTCGACGCGCGGGACCTCGCGCGTGTACGGCTCGCGCAACCCCGCCGATTTCGCCAACACGTTCATCGCCTACGCGATCCCGTGGATCGACGTGATCAAGCCCGACGTGCAGGAGCGCGGCGCCCATCTGCTGGTCGCCACCATTCCCCGCATCTCGCCGCGCTCGCTCGACCCGACCCTGAAGAACTATATGTGGCGCGACTTTACGCGCGGCGTGTTCGAGGCGCATGACCAGGGCTATGACACCGCGATCCTGCTGGATCATGAGGGGTATCTGACGGAAGGCGCGGGCTTCAACGTCTTCATCGTCAAGGGCAACACCGTGCTGACGCCGGATCGGGGCGCGCTCCAGGGCATCACCCGCCTGTCGGTGCTCGACCTCTGCCCGGAACTGGGCCTGGAGCCCCGGATCGCGCCGATCACGTTCGACGAGCTGATGGATGCCGACGAGGTGTTCACCACGACGACCGCGGGCGGCGTGATGCCCTGCGCCCGCGTCAACGACCGGATCTTCGGCAACGACCGTCCCGGCCCGATCAGCGTCAAGCTGAAGGAGCTTTATTGGCAAAAGCACAAGGAAGGCTGGCACATGACGCCGGTCGACTATGACAATCCCGAGCAGCCACTCGCGAAGGCCGCGTAGACGAGCTGTGCATCGACCGCAGAACGGCCGCGGGAAGGAATGATGGCATGCGGGTGACCGTGCTCGGCAGCGGCGTGATCGGGGTCACCTCGGCCTATTACCTCGCGAGAGCGGGCCACGAGGTTACGGTCGTCGACCGTCAGTCCGGGCCGGGCCTGGAGACCAGCTATGCCAATGCGGGCGAGATCAGCCCCGGCTATGCCTCGCCCTGGGCGGCGCCCGGGGTGCCACGCAAGGCGATCAAATGGTTGCTGATGGAGCATGCGCCGTTCGTGCTGCGGCCCCGCCTCGATCCGGCGATGGTCACCTGGCTCGGGCAGATGCTGCGCAACTGCACCACCGTCCGCTATGCGGTCAACAAGAGTCGGATGGTCCGGCTGGCGGAGTACAGCCGCGACGAGCTGATCGCGCTGCGCGCCGACACGGGCATCGTCTATGACGATCGCCAGGGCGGAACGCTGCAGCTCTTCCGCGAGCAGAAGCAGCTCGACGCGATCGGCAAGGACGTGGAGGTGCTGCGGCAGGACGGCGTCGCCTTCGAGGTGCTCGACCCGGCGGGCTGCATCCGCGCGGAGCCGGCGCTGGGCCAGGTGCGCGACCGGTTCGTCGGCGGCCTGCGGCTGCCCGGCGACGAGACGGGCGATTGCTTCAAGTTCACGGCCGCGCTCGCCGGACTGGCGGAGGGGCTCGGCGTCACGTTCCGCTATGGCGTGACGATCCGCTCGATCCGCTCGTTCGGCGGGCGGGTGGAGGGGATCGACACCGACGCGGGTCCGATCGAGGCCGACGCCTATGTGGTCGCGCTCGGCAGCCACGCGCCGCAGATGCTGCGTCCGCTGGGGCTGCGGCTCCCGGTCTACCCGGTGAAGGGCTATTCGCTGACCGTGCCGATCACGGACGCGAGCCGCGCGCCCGAGTCCACGGTGATGGACGAAAGCTACAAGATCGCCATCACCCGGCTGGGCGACCGCATCCGCGTGGGCGGCATGGCCGAGATTTCCGGCTTCAGCAGCGACCTTCCCGACAAGCGGCGGAGCACGCTGGAGATGTCGGTGACGGACCTGTTCCCCGGCGGCGACCTCAGCCAGGCGACGTTCTGGACCGGGTTGCGCCCGATGACCCCGGACGGCACGCCCGTGATCGGGCCGACCAGGCTCGCCAACCTGTTCCTCAACACCGGACACGGAACGCTCGGCTGGACGATGGCCTGCGGCTCGGGCCGCGTGCTGGCCGACCTGATCAGCGGCGACGAGCCCGCGATCGTAGCGAGCGATCTGTCGCTCGACCGCTATTCCGGCCGTTTCGGTCCGGACGCCGAAGACGCGGCGGGATCGTGACGCATGACGCGGCCATCGCCGTCGGCTCGCGGCGGCGTGGTCAGGACAGGCCTCGACAGACCGCCTGCAACCGCGCGACGCCATCGGTGATCTGATCGGGCGAGAAGGCGCTGAAGCCGAGCGCGATCTGACGATCGGCATCGACCTCCCGGGCGAGGCTCGACAGCGGCATGATCTCCAATCCTTGCGCGGCGGCTGCGTCGGCGAGGCGATGCGCGCCGATGCCACCGCGCAGCGTTGCGACGATCTCCATCCCCGTGTCGGTCTCCTGGGGCACCAGATAATCGGAGAGGTGGGTGCGGACCGCGTCGAGCAGACATGCCTGGCGCCGCAGGTAGAGCTTGCGCATCTTGCGGACATGGCTCGCGAAATGACCCTCCTGCATGAAGCGGGCGACGAGCACCTGGTCCAGGATCGGCGAATAGCGGCCGACGACCGTCCGCGCCGAGACGAAGGCCTCGACCAGCGGTGGCGGCAGGATGGCGAACCCCAGCCGCAGCGCGGGGAAGAGCGTCTTGCTGAACGTGCCGAGATACAGGACGCGGCCGCTGCGATCCATCTCGAACAGCGTCGGCAGGGCGCGCCCGGTATAGCGGAACTCGCTGTCGTAATCGTCCTCGATGATCCAGCCGTCGACGCGGTCCGCCCAGTCCACGAGCGCGCGGCGCCGTTCCATGTCCAGCGTGACCCCGGTGGGGAACTGTTTGGAAGGCGTCGTGTACGCCATCCTGGCGTCGGGCGCGCGCCGCAGTGCCTCGTGGACGTCCATGCCGTGAGCGTCGACCGGCGCCGAGACGGGGACGCTTCCCGCCGCCGTCACGGAGGCGCAGATGCCGGGATAGCCGGGATCCTCGCAGAGCACCTTGTCCCCCGCGATCAGCAGCAGCCGGCAGGCGAGGTCGACGGCCTGCTGGACGCCCGCGAAGATGATGATGTCGTCGGCCGAGCAGGCGATGCCGCGCCCGTCGGCCACATGCGCCGCGATCGCCTCGCGCAGCGGCAGATAGCCCTGCGGATCGCCCTCGCCCATCAGGTCGTTGGCGGTGGTTGCGTCGAGCCGGCGGTAAATGTCCGCCGCGAGCTTCGCCCAGAGCTGAATGGGAAAGGCGTCGATCGCCGGGAAATTGGAGCGGAACGCCACGGGGCGGCGCATGTGGCGCAGCGTCGCATGGACCTGCGTGAGCGCGCTGCTGCCCCGGATCGCGCGATCCAGGCTGCCGGCGGCGAGGATCGCGGGATTGATCCGGCCGTGCGGGTCCGTCCGAACGGCCGTCCGCGCCGGCGGCTGTGGCGCCACATAGGTGCCCGATCCGGACAGGCCCTCGACGAGCCCCTCCGCCGCGAGCTGTTCGAACGCGAGGACGACCGTGTTGCGCGACACGCCCCAGGCCTGCGCCAGGTCCCGCGTCGACGGTAGCCGCTCCCCCGGACGGATCGTGCCCCGCGCGATCCCATCCATCACCTCGTCACGGATCTGCCGCCAGAGCGGAACATCCTTGCGACGCCCGAGATCGAGCGAGAGAGCATCCAATAGGGGCACGCGCACGTCCCTCGTTCGAGCCAGCCCCGGACAAAGGTGGCATCACCCCGCCCGAACGCAAGGCGGGTGCCTCGTCCCTATCCCGCCAGCGCGCTGCTTGTCGCCGGAGCGTCGCGATAGAGCTGCTGGAGCACGAAGAACTCGTTGAACATCGTCCACTCCTCCTGGATCTTCTGGTTGATGATCGAGAAGTGGCTGACGCCCCACATCCGGACCTTGCGGCCCGTCGGCTTGCCATAGATGCCATGGCCGGTGTGCGTGCCGATGAGCGACCAGCGCGCGGCGACCATATAGCCTTCCACGTCGTTGCCCATCCAATAGACGTCGTCGATGCTGTAGGCGAGATCGGGAAACATCGCGAGCCGCGCGATGATCGATTGCATATAGTCGCCGATGCCGAACAAGGTCCGGCCGCTGGGTCCGAACGCCCGGATATTGGGCGCGCAATATTCGCGCACCGTCCCGATCAGCCGCCAGTTCCAGACGTAATGGAGCATCCGCCGCACGAAATCCTCGGGGTCGAATTCCTTGCTGGTGGACGGGGGGAGGTGGGACGGCTTGCTCTGGCCGCGCAGCCGATCGGGCTCGCCGTCGCCGATCAACGCGAATGCGTCGACATCGACGGTGTTGGCCGTCTCGCGCGCGACCTGACGAACATCCAGGCCGAGCTGCTGGATCATGCTGGCGGAGTTCTCGATGACCCACTCGTCGAAGATCTCGTTGCCGATGGTGATGCAGTTGGCCACGACCCACCACGTACAGCGACGGCCGGTCGGCGGCCCGAACGCGCTCCAGCCGGTGTTCGTGCCGACGAAGAAGCTGCGGTGCGAGGTGTAGAAGCCGTTCTCGTCATCGCCCGCCCAGATCACCTCGGTCGGGATCCAGCGCAGGTCGGGGAAGGCGTTCATCAAGCCCAGGCTGCCGGCGATCACGGCATCCCGGCCACAGCGCACGCTCTCCTCGTCGCGGATCAGGATATTGTGCTTGTAGAAGTCGTAGACATAGCCGATGTCCTTTTCCTCCCAGGCACGATGCGTGCCGCGGACGATGAAGTCGACGATGTCGGTATAATGGTCTTCGAAGCCGCGCATCGATTGCTTGCGCGCGCCCGGGTAGTGCAGCTGCTGATCGGTGCTCATCCGGTTGCGCAACGAGATGGAGAAGTCCGTCGGGTTCTTGCGCAGGTGCGGGTTGGGGCGGAAATCGTGGATCGCGGCGCGCGCCCGGTCGGCGGGCGGAAGATACGCCGCCATCGGCTGGTTGCCCCAGTTCGTGATGCGGTTCCGATCCCCGTCGGCTGCGGCATCGTTCCCGGTCGCCGCCGATGGGGCGGCGGCGCCGGGATCGCGCGCGCCGGGCTTGGGCGCGGCGCCCTGGTCCGTCGCGCTCGCGCCGGTCTTCGTCGTGTCGGTCGACATCATGGCTCTCCCATCAATACGGCATCAGGTGATGCGGCGCGGCCCGGTCGTCCCGGTCGCGGCGCATCGAATGGTTGGACGGCGCTGCTCGGCAAGGCCAGAGGCTTACCGCGCCATCGTCGGGGTTCGGCGCAGGCGCTGCAGGGTCTCGCGCTGCAGCAGCCAGATCACGCCCGCCAGACTGAAGCTGACGCTGGCGAGCAGCATCGACGCGCGCATGCCGAAGCGTTCGGCCACGGCGGCGGTGATCAGCGGCGCGAAGAAGCTGATGATCCGGCCCCAGTTGAAGATCGAGGCCGCGGTGGAGCGCAGATGGACGGGGTACAGCTCCGCCATCCACGGACCCCAGATCACGCTGGAGCAGATCGTTCCGCCATAGACGAAGCCGACCAGCCGCAGCCAGACGAGGTTGCTCGGCGAGAGCAGGAAGACGACGATCGCGGCGGCGGCGATCAGTAGCCCGAGCGCGTTGAAGCGCCGGCCGAGGCGATCGGAGAGCCATCCCCACAGGAAGCTCCCCGCGATATTGCCCGCGAACTGCCAAGCCAGCAGATCGCCCGCGATTGCCGGCGAGAGACCACGCGGACCCGTGATATAGGTCGTGAACCAGCCGCTGAACGCCTGGTAACCGAAGAAATTCAACCCCGTCATCAGCGCCAGCAGCAGCGTCTGGCGGCGCAGCGCGGGATGGAACAGCTCGCGGACCGGCAGGCGGCCGCGACCGCCTTCGGGCGCCGGATCGATCTGGTTGGGGACGATCAGGAACACCAGCACGGCCAGCGCCAGGGGCGGCACGCCGCCGATCCACAACAGGCTGTGCCAATCCCGCTGACCGAACCTTCCCAACGCCACGCCCAGCAGGATGATGGAGCAGCTGAACGACGCGCTCAGCATCCCCGCGAGCTTGCCCCTGGTCCGGTCGTGGAACAGCGCGACGTAGATGCCCACGGCGACCGGGAACTCCGCGCCCGCGAAGAAGCCGAGTAGCACGCGCTGCGCCAGCAGCGCCGGATAGCTGCCCACCAGCACGCCTGCGATCAGCATCAGCGCATAGCCCGCGATCACGATCGTCAGCGCGTTGCGGCGCCCGAAGCGGTCGGCGAACTGACCCATCAGGATCGCACCGGTCAGCGCGCCCGCGCCCTGCGCCGAATAGGCGGACCCCGCCTGTACGAGCGAGAGATGAAGGTCCTGCCGGAAGAACGGCCGCAACACGTCGACCGTGTTCCAGGCCCAGCCATAGAAGAACTCGTTGAGGAGCAGCAGCCCGAAGATCAACAGCCGCCGGTTGAGCGACAGCTCGGAACGGTATGGACCGGCGTCCTCGACCATGGCACCGGTGACGTCGACCGCGAGCGTATCCGTCATGTCGCCCTACCGTTCCGCTTGATGGAGCCGGAGCGGGTGAGCCGCCTGCGCGACATCGACGCCGATCGACTCGCACCGGACCCACCCTGGCGAGTCGCGGTCACCGGCTGGCGCGCCATGTCGCGCGGGCAGAACCGGCTACCGCCACCGACAGGTCCCGATTGGCACGACGTGCGCGTGAGGATGTTCCATGGGCGACGATTGTATGTGCATTCGAATGCAATCGTCAAGGCGGTCATCGCCGGCGCTGGTTACGCGACGTCGACACACGGACGGCCAACGCCGCGCCGTCGGTCGACCCCGGCTCAGTGACCCAGATACAGCTCCGCCGTCGCTTCCACGATCGCGTCGGCGTCGAGGCGGTAGGCGCGGTATAGATCGGGCAGGTCCCCGGTCTGGCCGAACCGGTCGGTGCCCAGCGGGCTAGTGCGCATGCCCCGCACGCCGCCGAGCCAGGACAGCGTCGCCGGCGATCCGTCGATGATCGTCACCAGCCCCGCGCCGGGCGCGAGCGGCGCCAGCAGCGCCTCGACATGCGACGGCGCCGTGCCGCCGACGCTCCAGCGCCGGCCCCGCGCCGCCGACCAGCCGCGATGCAGCAGATCGGGCGAGGTGACGTTGAGCAGGCCGAGACCGGGCACGTCGTCCTTGAGCTGCTCGAACGCGTCGAGCACCTCGGGCACGATCGCGCCGGTAAAGGCGATCGCGGCCTCCGCGCCGGGCGCGGGCGCGCGCAGCCAATAGCCGCCCTTGAGCGCGTCCGCCTCCCAGCCCGCGTGCTCGCGCGCGACCTGCGGGATCGCGCGGGTGGTGAGGCGCAGATAGACCGAGCCGCCATCGTCCGCCTGCAGATGCTCGAACGACCAGCGCATCATCAGCGCCAGTTCGTCGGCGAAGGCGGGCTCGAAATAGGTGAGGCCGGGCTGGCCGATGCCGATCAGCGGCGAGTTGATCGACTGGTGCGCGCCGCCCTCCGGCCCGAGCGTCAGCCCCGATGGCGTCGCGACCAGCAGGAAGCGCGCGTCCTGGTAGCAGGCATAGTTCATCGCATCGAGGCCGCGCGCGATGAATGGATCATAGACGGTGCCGATCGGTAGCAGCCGCGTGCCGAAGATCGGCCCGGCCAGCCCGAGTGCCGCGAGCATCAGGAACAGATTATGCTCGGCGATGCCCAGCTCCATGTGCTGGCCCGCGCCGTGGCCCGCCCATTTCTGCGGCGACGGGATCTTGGCGGCGTGGAACACGTCGAGCAGCTGCTGGCGGCGGAACAGCCCGCGCTGGTTCACGAACGCGCCGAGATTGGTCGAGACGGTCACGTCGGGCGAGGTGGTGACGATCCGGTCGGCCAGCGCCCGCGCCTTTTCGTCCCCCGACTTGGCGAGATCGAGCAGGATGCGTCCGAACGCCGCCTGCGTCGACTGTTCCGCGCCGTCGGGCACGGGCAGCCGGTCGGGCACGGGCACCGCCTGCGGCTTCGCCTCGGGCGCGCGGCGCGCGATCGGGGAACGGTCGACGAACGCCTTCAGCGCGGCGGCGGCGTTGTCGCCCAGGCCGCCATAGGGCTCCCACTCCTCGCCCGCCGCGATGCCCAGCTCGCCGCGCAACTGCTCGATCTGGCGCGGGTTCATCAGCCCGGAATGATTATCCTTGTGCCCCGCGAAGGGCAGGCCGAAGCCCTTGATCGTGTAGGCGATGAACAGCGTCGGGCGATCGTCCTTCGCGGCCTCGAACGCCTCGCACAGCGTCTCGACGCAATGGCCGCCGAGATTGGTCATCAGCGCCGCCAGCGCCTCGTCGTCGTGGCGGTCGAGCAGCTTGGCGACGTTCGCCTCGTCGCCGATGTCGCGCGTCAGCCGCGCGCGCCACGCGGCGCCGCCCTGATAGGTGAGCGCGGCGAAATCGACATTGGGGCAACTGTCGATCCACTCCTTCAGCGCGAGGCCGCCCGGCTGCTTGAACGCCGCCAGCTGGCGCTTGCCGTATTTCAGCGTCAGCACCCGCCAGCCGCAGGTCTCGAAGATATCGTCGAAGCGGCGGAACATGCGGTCGGCGGTGGTATGGTCGAGGCTCTGGCGGTTGTAGTCGACGATCCACCAGCAATTGCGCACGTCGTGCTTGTAGCCTTCGATCAGCGCCTCGTAGATGTTGCCCTCGTCCAGCTCGGCGTCGCCCATCAGCGCGATCATCCGCCCGGCCTGGTCCTGCGCCAGCGCGCCGTGCGCGATGAGGTAATCTTGCACCAGGCTGGCAAACGCGGTGACCGCGACACCCAGCCCGACCGAGCCGGTCGAAAAGTCGACCGGGATCAGATCCTTGGTGCGCGACGGGTAGCTTTGCGCGCCGCCGAGCCCGCGGAAGCGCTGCAGCTGGTCGAGGCTCTGCTGGCCGAGCAGATAGTGGATCGCGTGCAGCACCGGCCCGGCGTGCGGCTTCACCGCCACCTTATCGTTGGGGCCGAGCGCGTGGAAATACAGCACCGCCATGATCGCGGTCATCGACGCGCACGACGCCTGATGGCCGCCCACCTTCAGCCCGTCGCGGCTGTCGCGCAGGTGGTTGGCGTTGTGGATCGTCCAGGACGACAGCCAGCGCAGCCGCGTGTCAAGCGCCTCCAGCGAGGCGACGGTGGTGTCGGTCTGGTCCAGGGTCTGGGTCATCGATCGTTCCCGAGATGAAGCGGCTGCCGCCCGGTCTTAGCAGCCGGCGCGATCGCTAGCGAGGGCCGGCACGGCCGTGCCCCGCGCATTGCCGCTTGCGCGACGGGCGACCACGGGGCCAAGGGAGCGCGGCGCGAGGGCAGGGGAGAGCGACGGTGAGCACGATCAACCAAGCCGATTTTTTCGCGATCCAGCGCGTGGTGGAGGATTGGGCGGTGTTTCGCGACGCCGGCATGTTCGACCAGCTCGCGGCGCTGTTCCACGACGACGGACGTATGATGACCACCTGGTCGCAGGTGTCGGGGCAGGAGTTCGCGGCGCTGACCCGCCGGGGCTGGGGCAACGGCATCCTGGTCAACCACGCGATGAGCGGCTGCCACATCGACATCGCCGGCGACCGCGCGGTGGCGCAGACCAAGGTGACGATCGCCCAGCGCGCCGCGATCGACGGCATCTGGTGCGATGCGTTCTGCGACGGCCGGTTCTACGACCTGTTCGAGCGGCGTGACGGGGCGTGGAAGATCGTGCTGCGCCACCCGATCTACGAACGCGACCGCATGACCACCGCCAGCCCCGGCCCGGCGCCGGTGCTCGACGCCGAGCTGCTGGCGAGCTTCCCCGAGGGGTATCGCCACCTCGCCTATCTTCAGACCAAGCTCGGGCTGACGGTCAAGCGCGACATGCCGGGGCTGATGGGCCCCGAGGTGGAGGCGCTGTACGCGCAAGGGCGCGCGTGGCTGGAGGGCGGCGACGCCTGACAAGGATCAGCCCGCCTTCGCCTCGCTGTCCATCATCTTCAACGCCGCCTCCGGATAGCGCGCGCCCGCCGCCGCGTCGGCCGGCACCGCCTGTTCGATCGAGGCGAGATCGTCCGCCGACAGCGTGACGTCGAGGCTACCGAGCGCCTCGACCAGTTGATCGCGCTTGCGCGAGCCGACCACGGGGACGATGTCATCGCCCTGGTGGAGGACCCAGGCGATCGCGACCTGCGCGACGCTGACCCCGCGCGACTCAGCCAGCACGCGCAGCGCTTCGACCAGCTGAAGGTTGGCGTCGACATTGCCGGCGGCGAAACGCGGCGTCTTGGTCCGCATGTCGTTGCTGGCGGCGGCGTCCTTGCGCCAATGGCCGCTGATCAGACCGCGCGCCAGAACGCCATAGGCGGTGACGCCGATCCCCAGCTCGCGCGCGGCCGGCAGGATGTCGTCCTCGATCCCGCGCGAGATCAGCGAATATTCGATCTGCAGGTCGCTGATCGGATGCACCGCCGCCGCCTTGCGCAGCGTCGCCGCGCCGACCTCCGACAGGCCGATGTGGCGGATGAAGCCTCCCTTCACGAGATCGGCCATCGCCCCGATCGTGTCCTCGATCGGCACCTCATGGTCGAGCCGCGAGGGGCGGTAGATGTCGATGTAATCGGTGCCGAGCCGCTGGAGCGAATAGGCAAGGAAGTTGCGCAGCGACTTGGGCCGGCTGTCATTGCCGATG
Organism: Sphingomonas bacterium; assembly: GCF_903643065.1. Lineage (GTDB taxonomy): Bacteria > Pseudomonadota > Alphaproteobacteria > Sphingomonadales > Sphingomonadaceae > Sphingomonas. The sequence goes on from NZ_CAHJWX010000010.1 coordinate 18,325, forward strand.
ATCGCGCCGTCGGGGCCGCGCAGATTGCCGAACTTGACGCTGAGCTGGTAGCTGTCGCGCGGCACGCCGCGCAGCGCCTCAGCGATCAGCAGCTCGTTGTGCCCCGCGCCGTAGAAGTCGCCGGTGTCGAGCAGGACGACGCCGGCGTCGAGCGCCGCATGGATCGTGGCGATGCTCTCCGCGCGGTCGGCGGGGCCATACATGCCCGACATGCCCATGCAGCCCAGCCCAATCGCGGACGTGGCGATACCGTCCTTGCCCAATGCGCGCTTGTCCATGATCGGCTCTCCTGGTGTCTGGTGGTCAGTCGGCGGTCCAGCCGCCGTCGACGACGAGGCTCGTGCCGGTGACCAGCGCGGCGGCGTCGGAAGCGAGGAACAGGGCGGCGCCCATCAGGTCCTCGACCTGCCCCAGCCGACCGAGCTTGATCTTGGCGAGCACGCTGGCCTTGAACGCCTCGTCCGCGAAGAACGGCCTGGTCATCGGCGTTTCGATGAAGGTGGGCGCGATCGTGTTGGAGCGGATGCCGTGCGCGGCGAGATCGAGCGCGAACGCCTTGCTCATCCCCTCCAGCGCCCATTTGGATGCGCAGTAGAGCGAGCGGTTGGGGCCGCCGACATGGCCCATTTGCGAGCCGATATGGATCAGGCTGCCGCCCCGGCCCGCCGCGATCATGCCGCGCGCACACCCTTGCGCGACGAAGAAGGCGCTCTTGACGTTGAGGTCGAGGACGGCGTTGTAATCGGCCTCGTCCACGTCCTGCATCGGCTTGGGGCGGTTGGTGCCGGCGTTGTTGACCAGCACGTCGAACGCCGGGTGCTCGGCGAAGAACGCCGCCACCGCGCCCAGGTCGGCGACGTCGAGCGTCGCCGCGTCGGCCGCTTCTCCGCGCGCGCGGATCGCGGC
>NZ_CAHJWX010000011.1 GCF_903643065.1 Sphingomonas bacterium
CGCGACGCTGGCCCGGGTCGACCCACGACGGGTCGGCGCCTGGGAAGCGGGCATGCTCGACTTCGACGACGAGCCGCTGGCGAGCGTCGCGGCGCGCGTCGGCCGCTATGCCGACCAGCGCATCGTCGTCGCGCCGGACGCGGCCGCCTTGCGGATCAGCGGCGTGTTCCGGACCGGCGACACGGCGACCTTCGTCGACGCGGTCTCGCACTATCTGCCGGTCTCCGCCACCCGGCGCGGCGACGACATCGTCATCGCCGCGAACCGCGCCCGGCGTTGAAGAGCATCCACGCCGCTCCAAGAAATGTTGAGGATTGGTGACGACGGCGCGTCATACATGATGAGGAGGCTAGCAGGCCCCTCGATCAAGGGGCTCCACCATGCGCTTTCGTGATTTGGGTCATCGCGGTCTGGGCACGACGACGCGCGCCGGCGCGGTCGCGCTGCTGGTGGCCGGAGCGCCCGCCTGGGCACAGGCGCGGACCTTCGACCTCGCCGCGATGCCGCTCGGCCAGGCGCTGCGCACCGTCAGCCAGTCGTCGGGCAAGCAGATCATCTTCGCCGACGACCTGGTGCGCGGCAAGACGGCGCCGCGCCTGCGAGGTCCCTACACCGCCGACGCGGCGATCGGGCTGCTGCTCGCGTCGAGCGGCCTAGTCGCCCGGACGGCGCCGTCCGGGGCGGTCATGGTGCTGCGAAGTCAGCAGGAACCGGGCCAGCAGAGCGTGGCCGGCGGCACCGATCCGGAACCGGCGGTCGCGCAGACCAACACGACCGCGCAGGCCGCCGCGACCGAGACGGGCGGCGACGTCATCGTCACCGCCAACAAGAGCCGCCAGCGGCTGATCGATGTCCCCGTCAGCGTCACCGCCGAGACCGGCGCGCAGCTGCGGCGCCGCGGCGCGACGCAGTTGCAGGACCTGGTTGAGACCACGCCCGGCCTCAGCAACCCGGGCACCGGCGGCGGCAACACCACCAACCTGGTGATCCGCGGCATCACCACCGACGCGTCCGTGGTGCTGAAACAGCCGACCGTGTCCATCCTGTTCGACGACATTCCCGTCGATCCCGCCACCGCCGGCCTGCTCACCACCAACCTGCGCATCGTCGACATCGAGCGGGTCGAGGTATTGCGCGGGCCGCAGGGCACGCTGTTCGGCTCGGGCTCGATCGCGGGCGCGGTGCGCTACATCACCAACAAGCCCGACGCGACCCGCCTGTCCGGATCGATCGAGGGCAGCGTCGCGGGCACGTACCGGGGCGCCAATTCCGAATGGGGCAATGCGGTGCTGAACGTGCCGATCGTCACCGATCGCGTCGCGGCGCGCGCGGTGGGCTATGGCTTCAACGAGGGCGGCTGGATCGCCAACACCCGGCTCAACCAGTCGAACGTCAACCGCAACAAGACCTATGGCGGCCGCATCGCGCTGACCGCGAAGGCGACCGATCAGCTGTCGGTGACGCTGACCGGCGCGTACCAGAACAGCCGCGACTATTCGCCGGGCGACAGCCTGTATGTGCAGCCGGCCGGGTCGGGCAAGCAGGTGACGACCGAGCGGCAGGCGGGCGACAGCCGCGCCAGGAGCGCGCTCGCCAATCTGGGCCTCACCTATGATTTCGGCGGCGTGTCGCTGTTCTCGTCATCGACCTATATCCGCCGCAAGGTCGACATCATCGACGATTACGGCTTCTACACCGACTATCTGCAACTGGCGTTCAAGCTGCCGGCGCTGAACGACGTCTCGCCGGGCCGGCAGTTCGGCGCGTCCGACATCTACACGCAGGAACTGCGGCTGGGGTCGAACGGCACCGGCCCGTTCCGCTGGACGTTCGGCGGCTTCTATCTGCGGTCCGACACCCAGGGCGGCCAGACGATCACCGCGCCCGGGCTGCTGCCGTATCTGGGCACCAGCAACCTCGCCAATCTGAGCAGCCCCGGCCGGCAGGAGGAGCTAGCCGGCTTCGGCGAGGCGACCTACACGATCGCGCGCAAGCTCGACCTGACCGGCGGGTTGCGCGTGTCGCGCAACCGGCTCGACATCTCCAGCACGTCGAGCGGCCTGCTGCTGACGATGAGCGGGACGAACGCCGTGACCTTCAAGCTGCCGGAGCGCGAGACCAGCTACAATCCGCGCTTCTCCGTACAATACCGCCCGACCGGCCAGCTGTCGGTCTATGCCCAGGCGGCGCGCGGCTACCGCATCGGCGGCGCCAACCTGACGGCGGGGCTGGGCGGCCCGGGCATCCCAACCGACTATCGGTCGGATCACCTCTGGAACTACGAGGCGGGGGTCAAGACCAACCTCCTGGACGGGCGGTTGCAGATCAACGCCGACGGCTATTACATCGACTGGAAGAACCTGCAGGTCTCGCTCCTGTCGAACAACATCGAATATACCGGCAACGCCGGCGCGGCGCGCGTCTATGGGTTCGAGCTGGAGGCGGCGGCGAAGCCCGTCACCTGGCTCGACCTCGGCGGCTCGCTGTCGCTCAACAACGCCGCGCTGACCCGGGACGCGCCCACCCTGGTCCGCACCTCGGCGATCGGAGGGAGCGTCGTCGGCGCCAAGGACGGCGACCGCCTGCCCGCCTCGCCGCGCGCGCAAGGATCGGCCTATGCGCAGCTGAATTTCACTTACAAGGACGACGCCGCCTTCATCCGCGCCAGCGGCCAGTATGTCGGCGCATCCTACACCGACTTCGCGTCGCAGGGCCTGCGCTTTGGCGAGTATGGCACGTTCGACGTGCGGGCCGGCATCGTCCACCACGGTGTCGAGGTGACGATCTTCGGCCGCAACCTGCTCGACAGCGACGGGAAACGGTCGGCCGCGCCGGCCTTCCTCGTCGGCGGCGTCTTTCCCGCCGCCCCGCAATATGCGTTTCGCATCCGGCCGCGCACGATCGGGCTGACCGGGCGCGTCGCCTTCTAACCGGCCTTGGGCGGCGACCCGCCCCGAATGAGGGTTTTCATGTCGATCGCTCGCGCGTTGATGCTCTTCGGCCTGGCGCTCGGCGTGGCCGCGCCCGGCAGCCGGGTGCACGCCCAGGCCAAGGCGCCCGACGCGCCGAGCTGGTCGGGCACGCCGCGTCCGGCGACGGCGGCGGCGGTGGTGAAGCATTCCACCTATGTCGCCATGCCCGATGGCACCCGGCTCGCGGTCGACGTCTACCTGCCCGATCCGCTCACCCCCGGCCAGCGCCTGCCCGCCGTGCTGGAGCAGACCCGCTATTACCGCTCGACCGCGATCGGCGCGGACGAGGCGGCGAGCTGCAAGGTCGTGTCTCCCCATATCGCCTTCTTCGCGTCACGCAGCTACGCGGTGGTGGTGCTGGACGTGCGCGGCACCGGCGCCTCGTTCGGCACGCGGGCGGCGGAGTTCTCGGACATCGAGGTCGCGGACGGCTCGCGCATCGTCGACTGGATCGCGGCGCAGCCCTGGTCGAACGGCCGCGTCGGCGACGAGGGCATCTCCTATGTCGGCACCACCGCCGAGATGCTGCTGCGCAACCACAATCCCAAGGTCAAGGCGATCGCCCCGATCTCGGGCGGCTATGACTATTATGCCGACCTCGATTTCCCGGGCGGCGCGCGCAACCAGTTCTTCATCACCGGCTGGGGCGGGTTCGACCGGGCGCTGGATGTCGGCCACCCCGAGCTGGTGCCGCTGCTGAAACAGCTCGACTGGCGTGGACCCTGCCCCGTCGATGGCGACACGGACGGAGCGCTGAAGGCGGCGGCGATCGCCGCGCATGCGGCCAACATCAACAGCGGCGACGAACTCGGCCCGGTCGACTTCCGCGACGACCCGTCGCGATCGGGCCCGACCACCTGGCCCAACCCGGCGATCTACCGGCGGTCGATCGACCAGCTCCACACGCCGGTGCTCGCCATCTCCGGCTGGTATGATTCGGGTTATGCCAACGGTGCGATCGAGCGGTTCCAGAACAGCAGCTCGCCGGAGCGTCGGCTGATCGTGCCGTCATCAAACCATGGCGTGCGCTCCTTCTACGAGCCGGGCGTCGCCACGCCCACCGCGTCGAGCTTCGACGCCGACGCCGAGATCCTGCGCTTCTTCGATCATTACGTCGCCGGCATGGACAACGGCTATCAGCGCGAGCCGCGCGTGCGCTGGTTCACGACCGGCGTCGACCGGTGGCGGTCGGCGGCGACCTGGCCGGCCCAGGCCAGGGGGACGACCCTGTGCCTGACCAGGGCGGCCACGCTCGCCGCCGGGCCGTGCGCGGGGGCGGACACGCTCGACCACGTGCCGACCGGCGACGCGCGGACCGGGGACCAATCACGCTGGAACACCACGCTGGGTGGCGGGCCGGTCACCTACGCGGATCGCGGCCGCGCCGACGCGGAGCTGCTGTCGTTCACCGGGGCGGCGCTGCCGGCGGCGGTCGAGCTGACCGGCTATCCCGTGCTCGACCTCATCGTCACCAACACGGCGCCGGACGCCGATTACTTCGCCTATCTGGAGGAGGTGAAGCCCTCGGGCGCGTCGCTGTACGTGACCGAGGGCGTGGTGCGGGCGTCGCACAGCGCGATCGGGCCCGTCGATCACCGCAGCGTCGCGCCGTCGCACTCGGACCTCGCGCGGGACAGGCTGACCGACACGGCCGGCCGCCGCACCCGGATCGCGATCCGGCTCCAGCCGATCTCGCATGTGTTCGCCCAGGGGTCGCGGATCAGGCTGGTGATCGCGGGATCGGACAAGGCGCATTTCGCCAGCCCGGCGCTGGCCGGCCAGCATTGGACGGTCGATCTCGGCCGGGCGGGGTCCACCCTGGCGCTGCCGCTGTCGCCGATCGCCGGCGGTTGAACATCAACGGGGGCTCGTCACCGTAAAGCCACGGCCCGTGGAGCGCCTGCTCATCAATGGCCTTCTCCCGTATCGGCCGCCATGCCGACCGCCGCGATCCCGGCCACCGCGCATGCCTCGTCATGGTCGGACGTGTCGCCACTGATGCCGATCGCGCCAACCACCCGGTCATGCTCGTCGCGGATGAGCACGCCGCCGGGGGCGGGGATCATGCGGCCGTCCGAGGCGCTGGCAAGCGCATTGACGAAGGCCGGCGCCGCTTCGGCCCGTTTCGCGAGCATGCGGCTCCCGTGCCCCATGCCGAGCGCACCCCAGGCCTTGCCCCCGGCGATGGCTGGACGAAGAATGCCGGACCCGTCCTGACGCTTCAGGATCACCAGGTGACCGCCGGCGTCGAGGACGGCCACGGTCAGCGGTTGCAGGCTCAGCCTGGAACCATGATCGAGCGCGGCGGCGGCGATCCGTTCGGCGAGATCCAGCGTCATCATGGCAGGGAGACCTTTTTGGGGTTGGACAGGGCGGCATCGAGGATACGGGATGATCGCGGTCGACGCCGCGCCGCGGCGCCTGGCCGAGCCTCACCGGGACGCGCCCGCCCTGCCCAAGGCGAAGATCGCGACCGCGGCAAGCGCCGAGACCGCGCCGGCGCACGCGAAGAGCAGGGGCCCGGCGATGCCCGCGCCGAGCAGCACGCCACCGATCACCGGTCCAAGCAGCGCACCGACCCGGCCGATGCCCATCGACCAACCCACGCCCGTCCCGCGCACGGCGGCCTCATACAGCGCCGCGCCGACCGCGACCGTCGCCATCTGCGCCCCGATGCTGAAGAAGCCGGCGACCGCAGCCATCGAGAGCAGCCACATGCTTGAGGCGCCTCCGCGCCCGACGAGCGCGACGGCGACGGCGCCGGCGAGGAACGCGACGCCGATGATCCTGGTACGGCCAAGCCGGTCGGCGAGAAGGCCGATGCCGATGCACCCGATCACGCCGCCGGCGTTCAGCGCCGATACCGCGAGCACGGCGGCACGAGGATCGATCCCGGATCGGCCGGCAAGCAGCGGGATCCAGTTCACGAGGAAATAGGACAGGAGCAGGCTGCAGAAGAAGGCGCACCACAATAACAGGGTCCGGCTCGCGAGCCCGTCCGCGAACAGCCGGCTCACACCCGGGACGAGGCGCCGATCCCGGTCCGTCCTCGCCAGCAACGTCGCCGGCCCGGTTCGCGATCGGGGAAGGAACGCCGCCAGCAGCCCCAGCAGGATCAGCGGCGCGATCCCGCCCACGACGAACAGGCTCTTCCAGCCATAAGCCGGGACAAGCAGCGCGGCCGCCACCCCGGCCAGGATGGCGCCGATCGGAAAGCCGCAGAACATCGTCGCCACCACCGTCGTGCGCAGCCGCGCCGGCGCGCTCTCCGCCGCCATCGAGATCATGCTGGGCAGCGCTCCGCCCAGACCCAGGCCGGTGACCAGTCGAAGCAGCAGCAGCTGGCGCATCCCGCTCGCCAGGACCGTCAAGCAGGTCACCCCGCCGAACAGCGCCACGGCCAGGAGCAGCGTCGGCTTGCGGCCGATGCGATCCGCGACGTTGCCGAGCAGGATGGCGCCCACGAGCCCGCCGAGCAGCCCCGCGCCGAAGATCGGGCCGAAGCTGGTCGCGTCGATGCCCCAGCGATGGGCGAGATCTGGCGCCACCAGCGCGATCGCCTGGGTATCGAAGCCGTCCAGCATCGCCACAAGCCCGCACAGGCCGACGATCGGCTGCCACCGCCGCGCGGCTGGATCGAGGGACGGCCCGGTTGTTGATCCAGCGCGCACCCGTTCCTCCTAGAAACGATAGCCGATGCGCGCACCATAGGTGCGGGGATCGCCGATGATCCCGCCCGGGACCTGTCCTGACCCGGAGATCACCTGGTAATATTTCCTGTCGGTCAGGTTCTTCGCGAACAGCTCGAGGCGCCATGCGGTCTCGCCCGGCGGGCCCAGGCTGAGGTTCGCGTTGAACAGCCCGAGCGCGGGTTGCGACGAGAAGAGGTTGTTTGACGCGTCGTAATAGGTGCGCGACCGGAAGGCGAAATCGAGATGCGCGCCGAAGCGGAACGCGCCGACCTCGGGCGTGTAGTCCGCGGCCAGCAAGCCGGAGAAGCGCGGCGCGCTCGACAGGTGGTTGCCGCTCGCGTCCGTGAAGCATACCGGCGGGGCAAGGCTCGTGCAGCTCCGCCTGGCCACCGGGACGAAATTGAAATACCCGGCCGGCAGCGCGGCGCGAGGATAGCTTTGGTAGGTGGCGTCCAGATACGATGCGTTGCCGGCGAACTGGAACGCGCGCGCCGGCTTCGCCACGAACTCGAACTCGACGCCGTTCACCTTGGCGCTGGCGGCGTTGGCGATGTTCTGGTTGCCGGGCCCGAGCAGGTTCTGCACCTGCAGGTTCGTATAGTCGTAGTGGAAACCGGTCAGGTTCAGACGCAGGCGGTGATCGAGCCATTCGCTCTTGATCCCGCCCTCGTAGCTCCAGAGCTGCTCCGGATCGAAGGCGGCGCCGACCGGCGTGGCGCTGCTGAAGTTGAAGCCGCCGCTCTTATAGCCCCGGGTGATCGAGGCGTAGAGCAGGATGCTGTCCGTCGCCTGATAGTCGAGACCGAATTTGGGGGTGAACGCGTGATCGGTCCGACGCAGGCTGAATGGCGGCGGGTTGGTGGCGATCAGGCCGCCATTGTACGGCACATTGCGAGAGGTGCGCTGGTCGATGCGCTTGTTCTCGGTCGTGTAGCGTAAGCCGAGCGTGAGCGAGAGGCGGGGCAGAAACTCGTAAACGCCCTGGGCGAACGCCGCGTAGGAGTTCGTCCGGATCACCGGCTGCGCGGCCTGGGTGAACGATGCGACCGGCGGGGTGATCACGCTGGGCGGCACCTGCACCTGCTGGTGCTGTTCGTCCCGGTCGCCGAAATAATAGAGCCCGCCGACCGCCTTGAGCGGTCCCTGATTATACTGGAGGTTCAGCTCCTGCGAGAATTGATGCTCGGTCTCGCTCGACCGCAGATATTGACCAAAGACCTCGGTCGAGTCGCTGTCGCCATAGATCAGCGAACGGAGCGCCCGATACGCCGTCAGCGACTTGATGGTGAAGCCGCCACCCAGATGCCAGTTGACGTCCTCCGACACGCCGCCGATCTTCTGAGACAAGGGATTGTCGTTGTTGATCGCGACGTTGCTGTAATTGCCGACCTCCGAATTGGCGAGCGGGGCGACAAACGGGCGCGCCGCCAGACTCGTGGGGGCCAACAGGCTCTGGAACCCGTCATAGTATTTGTGGACCTTCGCATAGTCGGCCCGCGTCGTGGCGTCGATGTCGGACGCCGGCTCCCATCGCAGCTGAACCCGTGCCCCGCCCCGATTGGCGTTGCCGAGATCGTGCACGCCGGGCACGATGTTGTTCAGATAGGCGTCGTGCCGGCGGTAATCGAGCGCGATGCTGGCGCGCAGTCGATCGCCGGCGAGCGGCCCCGTGAGGTACAGTTCGCCTTCCGCGTCGTTGTAATTGCCATAGGTTGCGCGGGCCTCGCCGCCGAAGCTGGTGGCGGGGGTGCGCGAGATGACGTTGATCGTGCCGCCGACGGCGTTGCGGCCGTACAGCGTGCCTTGCGGGCCACGCAGCACCTCCAGCCGCTCGACATCGAGGAAGTCGGACCATTGGCCGACCGGACGCGCGATATAGACGCCGTCGACCTGCGTGGTGACGTCCGGATCGGAGCCGGCGTTGACGTTGTTGCTGCCGATGCCGCGGATGGTGATGATCGCCTGCGACGTCGAGCGCGTGAAGGTGAGGTTCGGAATATAGGTCGCGACATCGCGGATGTTGTTCAGGCCCTGGTTGGCGATCAGATCGCCGCCGATGACCGAGACCGTGTCGGGGGTGCGCTGCAGCGCCTGCGCGCCGGTCTTGGTGCCCGTGACCACGATGTCGGCGAGGCCGGTCTGCTCGGAAGGGCCCTGGGTAGCATCACCGGCTACCTGCGCCTGCGCCAGCGTGCTCCACGCGACGCTGGCCAGAGCGGTGATCGCGGCGGATAGCCTACCGAGCCTCATGTCCTGTCCTTCCTAAACTCGTCGCTCCGCCGAGTTCGTCGGCTGCGATCTCTTGGTCATTCTCACCCGCTCATTGGGCAACGGCATGTGTCCTGTGGCGATCCTGGTCCCGCCAAGGGCGTGAACCGCCGTTTTCCGTCACGATCCGAAGCCGAACAGGCGCGCGGGATTGTCGACCAGGATCTTGTGGCGGACCGCCGCGTCCGGTGCCCAGACGTTCAGCAGGTTGAGCAGTTCGCCCGTGTCGCGGGTCGAATCGGGAATGTGCGGCCAGTCCGATCCCCAGATCGCGCGATCGGGCGCGGCAGCCACGATCATCTTCGCCAAGCCCTCGACCGCGGCGTAGCCGCGCTGCCTGGCGATCCGATAGGGACCGCTCAGCTTCAGATAGGCTCGCCCGGTTTGGGTGAGATCGAGCAGTCGCGCGAAGTCGGCCTCGGTCAGGCCGTCCTCTGCGAGCATGTAGCCCATGTGATCGACGACGAAGTCGATCTCCAGCGTCGCCAGGAACCCGATCAGGTCGCGGACCAGCCATCCCGGCACGTAGAATTGCAAGTGCCAGCCAAGCGGCGCGACCTTGGCCGCCATCGCCCGCACATACGCCTCGATCTGGTCGCGTGGCAGCGACGCGCGCTTGAACAGGTCCAGCCGCACGCCGCGGACGCCGAGCGCGTGATACCGCTCCAGCTCGCTCGCCGGCAGGTCCGGCTCGATCATGACGATGCCCCGGCCGATGTCGCCCGCGCGCTCCAGCACGTCCAGCAGGCAGCGGTTGTCGGTGTCGTAGAAGCTCGGCTGGACGATGACGAAATGGTCGAGCCCGAGCACGCCCATCAGCGCGCGGAACTGATCGAGCTTGCCATCCGGCAGCGTGTAATGAGGATGCGGCACCGACGGGTAGCGATCGAGCGGACCGAAGACATGGATGTGGGTGTCACACGCCCCCTCCGGCATCGCGAAGCTCGGCCGCTGGAGCGTGTCCGCCGCCCGCATCGGCGTGGAGACCAGGGGTTCGGACTGATCGGTCACGGGTGGGTCCTGTCGGGTGAGGGAGCAAGTCGGCCGCGCCAGCTATCCGCGCGTTGGGCGAGTCCTCCGGCCAGCAGCTCGGTATCGATCGCGGCGAAGATCAGCGGGGCGAAGCCCAGCGCGAGGACGGCGGCGAAGCGTTCGGCATCGCCGACCCCGCCGACCACCGCGAGCTTGCCATGCCGCGCGGCCGCCGCCGCGACCGTTCGGCAGGCTTCGAGCGCGCGGGGGTCCTGCGGATCGCCGGGGCAGCCGAGATCGGCGGTCAGGTCGTTCATGCCGATCCCGAGCAGGTTCACGCCCGGCACCGACGCGATCGCGTCCGCGTTGGCGATGCCGGCCGCGCTCTCGATCAGGATCTGGACCACGGTGGCGGCGTTGCTTCGCTCCGTCAGTTCGGACGGCGCCATGCGGCGGAACCCGAACTGCGGCAGCTGCGCGATCTGCGACCGCGCCCCGGCCGGCGGAAACCGACAGAACCGGGCGACCTCGCGGGCTTCCTCGACCGTCTCGATCTTGGGAACGATGATGCCGGTCGCGCCGCCATCGAGCAGCCGACCGATCACGCCGAGTTCCCGTTCGGGCACGCGGACCCAGCTCGCCAGCCCGAGATCGTGGCCGGTCGCCGCGATCTGGCAGGCGCAGTCGATCGGCATGCCGCTATGCTCCAGATCGATCCACAGGACGCCATAGCCGGCGGCGGCGGCCATGCGGGCGATGTCGGGGCTGCGGGAGAACCGCACGCCGAGCGAGAGCACCGGCCGTCCCACCGCGAGCGACGCCATGACCGGCGATCCGCCGACGGGTCCGTGCGCTGGTTCGGTCGCCATCCCTTCCTCCTCTCGCCAGGCTCGACGCGCCGTTTGCCGGCACCTCTTCTCAAGCCCGGGCAAGATTGAGCCCGTTCTTCGTTTCGTGCTAATTCAATGATGAAGGCGCATTGATGGGAGCGACGTATCAATGGACTTGCGTCAGCTTCGCTATTTCACGGTGCTCGCCGACGAGCTGCATTTCCGGCGCGCGGCCGAACGGCTCAATATTACGCAGGCCCCGCTGTCCGTCGCGATCCAGCGTCTGGAGGCTGAAATCGGCGGTCAGCTATTTCACCGGACGCAGCGGCGCGTCGCGCTCACCGAGGTCGGACAGGTCTTCCGCGAGCATGCCAAGGCGACGCTGGAGCGACTGGATCGCGGGTTGGCCGAGGTTCGTGAGATCGCCTCCGGTCATGCCGGGCGTCTTCAGATCGGCTTCACCTCCGCGTCGTCGCTGCTCTCCTTCTTCCCGGAGATCATCAGCGCCTTCCGACGTCGCTATTCGGCGGTCGACGTCACGCTGCGCGAGATCTCGTCCTCGGCGCAGCTGATCGCGTTGCGCAACCGCGAGATCGATATCGGGATCGTGCGCGGCCACAAGATCGTCTCGCCGAGCGACATCTCGCTGGCGAGGCTGCTCCGCGATCCCCTGATGGCGGCGATGCGCCACGACCACGAGTTCGCGTCCCGCGAGTCGCTAACGCTCGCCGACCTGCGCGGCACGCCGCTCATCTTCTATCCCGCCAAGTCGGGCGTCGGCATCTACGAGCATTTCATCAGGGCATGCGAGCGGCGCGGGTTCACCCCGGAGATCGTTCAGGAAGCGAGCGAGGCGTCGACGATGGTCGGCCTCGCCGGGACGGGATTGGGGATCGCGATCGTGCCGGCGGAGCTGCGCTGCATCCACGTGCCGAACGTCGTCTTCCGACCGATCGACGACGATGACGCGGTGACGGAGCTGGTGCTCGCCTGTCGGGCTGGCGAGCAGAGCGCGCTGGTGGCGCAGTTCAGGCACCTCGTCCAGGTCGCGCTCGTCGCCCGGCCGGAAGCGGCCACGACCGCCGCCACCGGCGGTCCGATTGACACGACGCCGGCAAAGGAACAGATTGGTTACAATTGAAACGAGTTCGGGAGAGTGCACCATGGCGGCCACGCGACGGTGAGCGGGATCGACGAAACGCACGATCCGGCGCTGACGAGCTGGGTGGCGGGCGCGGACGGCCATGCCGACTTCCCGATCCAGAACCTGCCGATCGGCATCTTCGCGCCGCCGAGCGGGCGGCCGCGCGCCGGCGTCGCCATCGGGGACATGATCCTCGACCTGGAGGCGACCACGGCGCTCCTGCCCGAGGCGGCCGGGAGCGCGCTCTCGGCGGCGACGCTGAACGCGCTGTTCGCGCTGCCGCGTGACGACCGCGTGGCCCTGCGCCGCGCCGTCTCGCGGCTGCTGTCGGACGACCGCCAGCGCGCCAGGCTGGCGCTCCATTCCGCCAGCGGCTGCGTCATGCACCTGCCCGCCGCGATCGGCGATTACACCGACTTCTATGTCGGCATCCATCATGCCCAGAATGTCGGCCGCCAGTTCAGGCCCGACAGCCCGCTGCTGACCAACTATAAATGGGTGCCGATCGGCTATCACGGCCGCGCCTCTTCCGTCCGCGCCTCGGGCCAGCCGGTGATCCGCCCCAAGGGCCAACGCAAGGCACCGGATGCCCCCGCGCCCGAATACGGCCCGTCGCGCCGGCTCGACTATGAGCTGGAGATGGGCGTGTGGATCGGCCCGGGCAACGCGCTCGGCGCCACGATCCCGATCGGCCGGGCGCCCGAGCACATCGTCGGCCTGTCGCTGCTCAACGACTGGTCGGCGCGCGACCTGCAGGCATGGGAGTATCAGCCCCTCGGCCCCTTCCTCGCCAAGAACTTCCTGACCAGCGTCTCGCCCTGGGTCGTCACCGCCGAGGCGCTCGCCCCGTTCCGCCTCGCGCAGCCCGCGCGGCCGGAGGGCGACCCTGAACCGCTGCCCTACCTTCTCGACGCGGCCGATCAGGCAGGTGGCGCGTTCGCGATCACGCTGAGCGTTGGCCTGACCACCGCCGCGATGCGCGCCGCCGGCCATGCCGTGCACCGCCTCAGCCGTGGCCCGATGACCAGCGCCTATTGGACGATCGCGCAGATCGTCGCCCACCACGCCTCCAACGGCTGCGACCTTCACCCCGGCGACCTGCTCGGCACCGGCACCCTTTCCGGTCCCGACGCGGGAAGCTTCGGCAGCCTGCTCGAAATCTCGCGGGGAGGCACGTTGTCGATGTCGCTTCCGGGCGGCGAGACGCGCACCTTCCTGGAGGATGGCGACGAGATCGTCTTCACCGCCCGCGCTGAAGCGGACGGATATGTGCCGATCGGCTTTGGCGAATGTCGGGGCCGGGTCGAGCCGGCATCCGACTGATCGTGCCGCCCCATCAATCGCACCCTTTGTTTGAAATTGCGCAATGGGACGCGCTGATGCGATCAGGCTCCTGATCGCCGCATGGGCGACGCCGGGAGAGTGCAGATGGCGCAGGACGACGCGGCGACGGGGGCGCCCCTGCTCGTGGAGGTGCAGCGGCTGCCGACCTCGGGCGCGCGAGCGGCCTATGTCTTCGAGCAGGACGGCGTGGTGAAGCTCGCGGTCCCCCAACTCGCCGTCGACGTCGCGGATCGCCCGGCGCACATGAACGGCGGGGACAGCGACACCGATCTCCTGTTGTTCGCCTGGAACGGAAGCGGTTTCGCCGAGACGGGTCGATTGCCCGTGCCCGGCGGCGAGGACGCGATCACCTTCGCCATCGACGGTGCGCTGTTCCTGGCCACCGCGAGCGTTCGCGCCGGCCACGATCCCTACGACCTGAACGTCGCCTCCCGCATCTTCCGGTGGGAGGATGAAAAGTGGGCGCCGTTCCAGGAGGTGCCGACCTTCGCCGGCAAACAGTGGCATTTCTTCGAGGTCGGCGGACGGCGCTTCCTCGCGCTGGCGCAGGGCGTGACGATCCCAAGCGCGGTCGCGCGGCATCCGCGCCAGTCCGCCATCTTCGAATGGGACGGCAAACGGTTCGAGCCGTTTCAGACGCTCGATGGGGGTTGGGGTTATAATTTCGCCTCGTTCGTCATCGGCGGCGAGCATTTCCTCGCCTATGCCGACCATACGTCACCTTCGCTGCTCTATCGCTGGGACGGCTCGCGCTTCGAGCCGGTGCAGGTGCTCGCCGAGCATGGCGGCCGCGCGTTCTGCTTCTTCGAGCAGGACGGCGAACGCTGGCTCGCGGTCGCGGCGATCGACGGCGACAGCGTGGTCATGCGCTGGGACGGCGAGCGCTTCGTCGAGCCGCGACGGCTCGGCGGACCCGGCGGGCGCGAGTTCGCTCTGGTGCGCACGGCGGACGCGCTCCATCTCGCCCGCGTCTGCTTCATCGAAGGCTCGCCGCAGGACCCGAAGACCGACCTCGTCTCGCAGATCTATCGCTGGCGCGATGGCGGCTTCGACGAGGTCGACCGGTTCGCGACGTTCGGCGGCACCGATGCCTCCGTGTTCGAGGCCGGCGGCGAACGCTATCTGGTCGTCTCGAACAGCCTGACCGCCGCCGTCCGCTTCCGGCAGGACATGGTCGTCTATCGCCTGCTGATCTGAGCCTCCCGCCAGGAATTGTCGCGTGCCCTACAGTCCCGATCCCGAGTTTCGCGCGCTCTACGAGGCGTACACCGCCAACGCGGACAGCATCGGCGCGCATTTGAATGCCCGGTATGGCGAGCGGTCGTCGGACGATCCGCTGCTGGTGACCACCGGTAGCGATGTAGTGATCTTCCCGGGCGGCGGCAGGCCACCGCTGGTGGAGAGCTTCCGCAAGACGACCCGCGGGTTCATCGAGATCACCGCCGTGTCCCATCTCGGCGTCGCGGTGCCGTACCTGATCCAGCTCAAGGACCTCGACCAGCCCGATTGGCGGCGGGACGCGGAGCGCCTCGTCGACCGGGCCATCCGCGTTCGGGCGGTGAACTCGGCCGGCTACTGGCGCGACGTGGCCGCCGTGGAGGCCTGGCGCGGGCGCGAGGAGAAGATCGCCGCGCTCGTGGATTATAGCTGCGCCTCCACGGTCGACGCGGTGACGCGCGGCCTGTCCGACCCGGACCGCTTCACGATGGCTTGGTGCCGGGACCATTTTCTCGACCGCACCGACT
The DNA here is from genome assembly GCF_903643065.1 of Sphingomonas bacterium. Classification (GTDB taxonomy): domain Bacteria; phylum Pseudomonadota; class Alphaproteobacteria; order Sphingomonadales; family Sphingomonadaceae; genus Sphingomonas. Next base: position 14,968 of record NZ_CAHJWX010000011.1, read on the forward strand.
TGGCCGACCTGCCGGTGGCGATGAACGACATGATGGCGGCCACCTTCGCGCTCGTCTTCCTCGATACGGGCTATCGCGTGTCGCGCTGGCTGCGCGAGCAGGCCTTTGACTGGACGCGGCTGATGGTGATCGTCACCGGCCGCGCCGGGCGACCGACCGCCGGGCTGACCTGGCAGACCAACAGCATGTGCCATCTGCTGTGGCGAGCCTCCGGGGAGCGGCTCGACCCCGACAAGCTCTACATCGCCCCTCACGCGCCGGTGCTCGGCCTCGACCAACTGTCCTCGCCGGAGGGCGCCGCCGAGGCGGAGGCGCAGTTCCGGCAGGTCTGGTTCAGCACGCGCACGACCGCCGAGCTCGGCCGATTGATGTACCGGGACTATCCGGCGTTCCAGCGCCGCATCGAAGCGGCGCCGGTGGTCGACGCGACCACCGCGACGCTGGCGGAGCTGCCGACGGTCCGCTCGGGCGACGATCGCCGGGCCTATGTCACGCGGCTCCGGTTCGTCATGGAGGATCCCGGCCAGCAGCTCGCGAACGCCGGCGCGCAGTTCATCATCGATCAGCTGGCCGCGAACGGCAATCGCCCGGAGGCGGTGGTGGTGCCCGGGTTCGACGGGATCGACTATCCCGAATACCGGCCATCGGCCTGACGCCGATAGCCGTTGACGCCGGGAACAGCTTGAGGAGCATGTCGTGAGCAGCATGGTGGAACGCGCGGGTCTGCTCGTCGACGCGCGGCTGGCGGCGTTCATCGAGGGCTGCGCCCTTCCGGGCACCAGTCTGCAAGTGGCGCCGTTCTGGAGCGGCGTCGCCGCGCTCTTCGCTCGCTTCGCACCGGAGAACGCCGCCCTGCTCGGGACTCGCGACGAGATGCAGGTCGCGATCGACGCGTGGCATCGCGGGCACCCGGACCGGCCGATCGCGCAGGGAGACTATCAGGCGTTCCTGCGCTCGATCGGCTATCTCGTGAGCGATCCGGCGCCGTTCGAGATCGCGCCCGACCGGGTCGACGAAGAGGTGGCCCAACTCGCCGGGCCGCAGCTGGTGGTGCCCGTGCTCAACGCGCGCTTCCTGCTGAACGCGGCCAATGCGCGCTGGGGAAGTCTGTATGACGCGCTGTACGGGACCGATGCGGTCGCGGGCGCTCCGCCGGCCGGCGGCTACGACCGGGCGCGCGGCAACCAGGTGGTCGGCTGGACCAAGGCCTTTCTCGATGAGGTGCTGCCGCTGACCGGCATGCGCTGGGCCGACCTGACCGACCTCCGCGTGCTGACCGGCGACGGGGCCACGCGGACGGACGCCGACCCGGAACGACTGCTGCTTGGCATCCGCCGAGGACCAACGGGCGCCTACACGGCGCTCAAGGATGAGACGAGCTTCGTGGGTCATACCGGCGAGCCCGATCAGCCCCGGTCCCTCCTCTTCCGGCACCACGGGCTCCACATCGAGCTGGTGATCGACCGCGATCACCCGATCGGCCGGCACGACCCCGCCGGGATCGCCGATATCCTGCTCGAATCGGCGCTGACCACGATCGTCGATTTCGAGGATTCGGTCGCGGCCGTCGACGCTGCGGACAAGGTCGCCGCCTACGCCAACTGGCTGGGCGTGATCCGGGGCGATCTCCAGGCGAGCGTCAGCAAGGGCGAACACACCGCGATCCGGACCCTGGCCCCAGATCGGGCCTATACGGGGGCGGATGGCGCGCCGATTACCCTGCCCGGACGAAGCCTGCTGTTCGTCCGCACGGTCGGTCACCTGATGACCACGCCGGCCGTCCTCCTGCCGGATGGCGGCCAGGCGCCGGAAGGCATTCTCGATGGCATCGTCACCAGCCTGATCGCGTTGCATGACCTCAAGGGTCTCGGCCATTTTCGCAACAGCCGCGCGGGATCGATCTACATCGTCAAGCCGAAGATGCACGGGCCGGACGAGGTCGCCTTCACCGACCGGCTGTTCGACGCGATCGAGGACCTGCTCGGGCTTGAGCGCCACACGATCAAGGTCGGGATCATGGACGAGGAACGCCGCACCTCGGCCAACCTCGCCGCCTGCATCCACGCGGTGAGGAACCGCGTCGTCTTCATCAACACCGGCTTTCTCGACCGTACCGGAGACGAGATCCACACCATCATGCAGGCCGGCCCCGTGATGCCGAAGGGCGAGATCAGGCAAGCGGGCTGGATCGGCGCCTATGAGGATCGCAACGTCCAGATCGGGCTGCGGTGCGGCTTCGCCGGCCGGGCGCAGATCGGCAAGGGCATGTGGGCCGCGCCGGACGAGATGAAGGCGATGCTTGCCCAGAAGGTCGCGCATCCGCGCAGCGGCGCGACCACCGCCTGGGTGCCGAGCCCGACCGCGGCGACGCTGCACGCGACCCATTACCATCGGATCGACGTCCAGGCCCGACAGGCCGCGCGCCAGGCCGAGCCGGTCACCGCGCTCGACGCGCTGCTGACGCCCCCGCTCGCCGCGCCGGGACGCAACTGGACGGCCGACGAGGTCGACCGCGAGCTCGACAACAACGTCCAGGGCATCCTGGGCTATGTGGTCCGCTGGATCGACCAGGGCGTCGGCTGTTCCAAGGTGCCGGACATCGACGACGTGGGGCTGATGGAGGATCGCGCCACCCTGCGCATCTCGTCGCAGCACATCGCCAACTGGCTATGCCACGGCGTCGCGACGGCCGCCCAGGTGAACGCCACCTTTGACCGGATGGCGGCCAAGGTGGACGCGCAGAACGCGACCGATCCGCGCTATCGGCCGCTCCTGGCGCCAGATGGCCCCGGCCTCGCGTTCCGCGCCGCCAAGGCGCTGGTGTTCGAGGGCATGGACCAGTCGAACGGCTACACGGAACCGTTGCTTCACCACTACCGCGCGCTGGCCAAGGCGAGCGATGCGGTCGATCTCGGCTAGTCTATCTATTTAATGTGTGAACACATCATGCGACGCCCGACGTCGGGCGAGCTGCGCCGGTTCGAAAACAAACAGCTGGTGGGTCCGCCGGGGTTCGAACCCGGGACCTCTCGATTAAAAGTCGCTTGCTCTACCGACTGAGCTACGGACCCCAACAGCGCATGGGTCAGCTAGGCAGCGGGCGGCGCCGGGTCAACTGCGCGGCGAGCTGGCGGATCGTCAGGCCGGTCACCGGATCGCGCCAGCGGGGGGCCAGCGCGACCATCGGATCGAGCACGAAGCGGCGGTCGCGAAAGGCGGGGTGCGGGATCGTCAGCCCCGGCGAACGCCAGGAGCCGCCCGACCAGAGAACGATGTCGAGATCGAGCACGCGCGCGCCCCAGCGCCGGCCGCGCCGCCGGCCGAAGGCGCG
>NZ_CAHJWX010000012.1 GCF_903643065.1 Sphingomonas bacterium
TGGGTCGAGTCGCTCGGATCAGCGCGCATCCGACATGCTTCTCGCGAGACTTGCCACCGACGCAGCATGATCGAGGGGAGGCAAGTTCGTAAGCTCGGGCGTGATCCCGACCCCTTCGTATATGCGCCCGTCCGAAGCACGGTAGATCTCGGCGGGGAGCGTCAGGGTCCAGCCGTTAGGCAACGGCTTGGCAAGCTGGTCCGACAGCGCGCCGCGCGTCCTGCCCCCGGTATGGCGGACGTTCGGTAGCGACCGCATTGCCAGCGTGAATGTTTCCCCGGCGCTTACCGTGATGTCGCTGGTGAGTAGCGTCACCGGTCCGAGAAAGCGCACGCGGTTAGATGGCTCGACGTGGAAGGATTGGAACGGCACCGTCGCCCCGACCGCCCGCTTTTCAAAGGCGAGGGTACGCCGATCCGCGAAGCGACCGGCGATCCGCAGGCTGATGGCGTCGTAACCGCCACGATTGTTGCTCACATCGACGATCACGCCCGGCAGTCCCCGGAACGCGGTCAGCGCTTCGTCGAGCGCCGCGTCTAGTGCGGCCGTGTCGTAGGATGGCCCTTTGCTGGCGAACGCACCCATGGTGACAATGTTGAGGTAGCCGACCCGGCCGATCCTGCCCCACAGGATACGCCTGTTGGCGACCAGATGTCCGCCGCCCTCGATCAACGCGACGACATCTTCGCGGTAGAGACGCGACCATGACCTCTCACGAGCGGCGGGATCGTCGCCGAGCGCGGCGTCTCGACGCACAGCCACGATCGACGATGCCTCGCCGCTTTCGAAGCTGTGTTCCTTGCCGTCCACCGTCGCCTCCAGCGCGACATGCGCATCGTCGAGCACATGGAGGGCAGCGACCGATTGGCCGTACAGCACCGCATCGCTGGCGTTCGCCGGCAGCATCGCCACTGCCGCATCAAAACCCGCTTGCGTCCGCCCGCGGCGACCGAACCCGGGATAGAGGTCGGCGAACGTCGCCGCGATCAGCCGGCCGATCTCAGCCGGCACCCAGCGCCGCTCGATGAGGCATGCCGAAGGTAGCTTGGCGATCCGGTCGAATACGTACCGAGTCTGTCCCGGCGCTTCGGCGAAAGCAATCCGATCGTGGCGGACGGCGGTTACCAGACGATAGATTGCGTCGCTGCCCGCATCGGGTTTCGGGTCGCGATAACAATAGGACCCAGCCGCATGGTAGAGCGTCGGCACGCCCTTCCTCATGACCAGCAAGCGGCCATACCCCTGCGACTGCCAGACACCGTCGATCCGGGCACCGACCGCTTTCGGCGGAGCCCATGCCGTGGCCGCAGCGGGGGCAACCTGAGCGACCGAAAGCGGAAGCACAAAAAGGATCGAGACGAAGCTCACCATGAAGGCGGGCTTACCACCGCGCTTGCTGTTGTTGAACCGCCGCACAGCTCTCCGTCAAACCGGCACACCGCCGTTCTGCGCATCAATCCGCTTCAGAGTCCTGCAATGTTGATTGAAGTCCGCATCGACGTGAACGAAAGGCAGAAGCTGAGACGACAACTTAGCCATTTGCACGGGCGGAACTGGGTCGTCGCCGCCGTCCACCTGCGCCGGCTTGGCGCAACGACGTCGCGAAGTCGCCGGATCACCCTATATTCGGACTTTGCGAAGAGGTACGCCTTGCTCGACCAGCTTCTTCATCCCGTCCGCCGTTCAATCGCCGAGCGCGTGTCATCGGTTTTCAACGATCGCGGCGCCGGTGAACGGCCGGTGGTTCGCCGCGCGGACAGCCTGTTCGGGCCGGGGTCGGTCGCGTGGCGGGTGAACGGGGACGTGACCTCGATGATGGTCGGCGGTGTCAGCGCACTACTGCTGCAGATGCTTCATCCCTCGGTGCTGGCCGGGGTTTGGGACCATTCGAATTTCCGGGCCGACATGCACGGCCGGCTGCGCCGCACAGCACGCTTCATCGCGGTCACCACCTTCGGCGGGCGGGACGACGCCATGGAAGCGATCGCGCGCGTGCGGACCATCCACGACAGGGTGCGTGGCGAGTTGCCCGACGGAACACCCTATCGCGCGAACGACCCGGCGCTAATCAATTGGGTCAACGTGAGCAGCGCGAGCAGCTTCCTTGCCGGATACCGCCGCTACGCTGACCCTCGCATGACCGGGCGCGATCAGGATCGCTACTACGCAGAGATGGCCGAGGTCGCTGCGGCGCTCGGGGCCGGCCGTCCACCCCGCGACCGCAGGGCCGCCGCGTCCATGATCGCCACCATGCGGCGCGACCTGAAGGCCGACGAGCGGTCTCGCGAGGTCGCGCGGCTGGTGCTTGAGCAACCATCGCCCGCGGCGGCGGGAGAGCCGATACGGCGGCTGGCGATGGCGGCCGGCGTCGATCTGCTGCCCGACTGGGCGCAACGCCTGCATGGCCTGACGTCCCCGATCATGAACCGACCCGCGCTTCGGCTCGGCACCTTCGGGATCGCGCAGACGTTGCGCTGGGCATTCGGATAAGCACGCGCCACGCAGCTGGTGGCAACCGGTCGGCACCGGCCATCGTCGTCGCACGCCGTTGAAATTGCGGGCGCTCGGGCCGGCTCTGTCAGATCAACGTGGCAGCCAAGGCCAAACGCTGGTAGCGGCGGCTCACGCTACGCCGCTCCCGCGCCAAATTCTCCCTCCCCGTTCCGCAGGTTCGACTCGTCGCCGAAGATGATCCGGCTGGTGGTGGCGATGTACGTGCGCTTCCCGCTTAGCCTGCGCAACGTGGAGGACCTGCTGTTCGAGCGCGGGGTGGACATCAGCCACGAGATCGTGCGCCAGTGGTGAGACCGGTTCGGGCCGCTGTTCGCCGGGCTACACCGGCGACATCCGGCGCGGCCGGGTCAACCGCACGCAAGGCTTCCGGCACTGGCGGTGGCACCTGGACGAGATGTACGTGAAGCTGAACGGCGGAATGGTGTAGCTGTGGCGGGCGGTGGGCCACGAGGGCGAGGTGCTGGAGAGCTACGTCACCCGCACCCGTGACAAGGACGCGGCGCTCCGGTTCATGAACAAGGCGCTCAAGCGCCACGGCAGCCCCGCGGCGATCACCACCGACGGGCTACGCTCCTACGGCGCGGCGCTGCGTGAGCTGGGCTGCGTCGGGCGGCAGGAGACCGCCCGCTAGGCCAACAACCGGGTGGAGAACTCGCACCTGCTGTTCCGACGAGAGCGGGCAATCCTGCGGTTCCGGCGGACGTCAGGGGGACTGGAAGGCGCATCTCGCAGCCATTATTGTTCGGATCGGTCGCGTCGATGTAGGAGTACCGCGCGTGAAGAAGCTTCTCCTTGCCGCTGTCCTGGTTGGCGCAAGTTCCCCCTTGGCCGCCCAAAAGGTCAGTTCGGCCCACCCGACGCCAGCGGACGCGGTTCGCTTACTCGCCAATCCCGCGGCTCAGGATCTCATTGCGCAGAAGATTGCATCGATCGCCGGCATCATCCTCGACACCAAGGTCGGGCCGGTTGCGACGCTGACCGACCCGCGCGACCATATCCGGCCCGAGGACACGCTGCGCTCGGTCGAACAGCGCCGCGATCCCGAGCTCGACCGCCATCTCTACGAAGGGTCGCGCCGCGCGGTTGCTACTGCCGGTGCCGTTGCCGGTGGCGCTGCCATCGAGGCGGCAGAGCTGCGCCGGACGGCCGATCGCCTGCGTGCCGCGCTTGGCCCGCTGGTCGACGCGGCCAAGGCGCTCAACTCCGGCCAGTAGAGGCGGCTGCCTTGCGTTGTGCGTTCTCGACCTGCTGCCCGTCATGTACCCGGACGGCCATGGTCGCCTACTCTGCGATAATGCTCAGCGCCGGTTAGCTGAGTGCCTGACGTATTTCCCTTATTGAGGGTAGACCTTCTTTGGATGGACCATAGACCCGGGGAGGCGTGGGTACGCCTAGCGCGTCTGTTCAGGCGAAACCTCTAACTGATGGCTGCCATGACGGACGACAAGCTCCTCGGCGGCTGAAGGCCGTTCCCCCGCGGCCAGACGATCGCCCAGAGCACGGTGGAGGTCCCGGAGTTCGGCCGCCAACTGCCCCTCGGGCACGCCGTGGCCGCGGCGCTCGGCCGCCTCGAACAGGTCGATTGCGCCGCCAAGCTCGGGATCTCCGAACAATCCGGTGCTCTCTCCAGCCCGCCACAAGCGGGCGAGCTCGGCCGAGCGCCGCGCAATCATCTCGGGCGAGCGATCCTCGGCGCGCGTGGATGTCGGAGGCGACGGCGGCGTCACGCCCCTGCCCCGCAGCTCCTCGCGCGTGATCGCGGCTAGCTGGTAGCGAAGAAGACGCGCCTCGGCCGTGTCGGTCGGAGATGGGTCATACTGGTGCTCCAGAATATTTGCCAGCTCGGCCGCGCTCGCCGCGATGGCGGCTCTGCGCCACTCAACGAGAGCCCGCGACGTTGAAGTCCGGTCCGCCGGCTGGCCGAGCAGGTATTTCTCCAGAAGCGGATCATCGGCCAGGTCGACCGGCAGCGCCGTCCCATTGCCGAGCAAGGCGGCATGGGTGTGCGCAGTAAGCGTCGCGAGCGACACCTGGCCGGCCTCCACCGCGTCGAGCCGGCGCAGTATTTCGCGTTGGCAGGCCTCGATGCGGCCGTTCGTCCGGGTCACCTGGTCGAGGTGAGCCTGTACGGTCGCCAACGCCTCCGTGATGGCGGCCAAGGTCCCAGGAGGACTAACGTCAGTCATCGGCGGGGACCGCCCCGATCGGGCGAGTGATCGCGGTCGCGCTCCCGATCACGGTGCCCCCGATCACGCTCCTGCACCTGGCGGAGGATCTCGGCGATCTTGTCCGGCGGCTGCGCCGAGGGTTCCCGATCAGGCTGGTCCGACGTCGTGCGCGACGGATCGAGAGACTTCGGCGAACGGGTCCCGCCGCGCTCGGGCGGGCGATCACCGTCGCGTTCGCGTGCTTCGAGGATAGCTCGGCTCCGCTCGGTGGCCGCCTTCAACCTGATGGTCGCAGCGGCGAGCGCCTCCGCCTCGGCGGTCGCCTCGGGCGTGCTGGCACGGCCGCCCACTCCGAGTTCGGACGTGCGATCCCGGGCAGCGCGAACGGAGTTCGGCTCGGGCTGAGGCATCTCGTCGATGAACCGTTTGAGGCTTTTCGCCACCATCTGGTTGACCATGGAAGGGGACGCAGACAGCTCCGCGATCGACCGCTCATAGGCGGCAAGAACCATTGCCCGCTGTTCGGCGAGGACCGGGTTGACGGGATCGGCGCGGCTATCGGCGCGGTAGCGTTCCGCTCGGTCCGCGCGGCTCCTGTCGAGGCGCGGGATCTCACCCTTCTCCCGTACTTTGCGCGCTGCGATGTGCTCGTGCTTCGGGTCTATGCCCCTCGCCTTCGCCGGCGTCGCGTTCGCCTCGATCCCTCGATCGCGCAGCTTCTCGGCAAATCGCTGGCGGTAGCGGAAGAGGTCGTCACGGTTCGGATTGAAGCGTCGGCCCTGGTCGTCCCGACGTGCGATCGTGAGGTGGACGTGCGGGTGATCGCGGTCGACATGGAGCGACGCGACCCACATGCGGTTGGCGAACTCGGTCCGCGCGAAATCCAGGGCGGCGGCCTCCACCTTCTCGGGATCGGTGCCGGTCGGCATCGACAGGATCATCGAGAGCGACGTCGCCCCCTTGCGTCGCGCGTCTCCCTCCATCTCGTATTGGTGCCACTCCTGGGCGAGCTCCCGCATCTCTTCCCCGTCGCGGATGACCTCGCCCTCGCTGGTGTGAAGCCCAAGCTCCTTGTCCGTGCCATGCCCCAATCGGCTGATGTACGAGAAGTTCGCAAGGACGTGCCCGGCACCGCTTTGCCGCCCCGTAATGCGCACCATCACCTCGGGCACGCGACGCGCGGTTCGCTCCATCGTGGCGACTGCGCGACGGCTCACCATCACCTGATTGCCGCCACCGAAAGCACGCTTCGTCTGGGCCGGAGCACGATAGGCCCCACCCGCAGCGGTCGGTTTCGGGAGCATGGACGCGACCGCGAAAGCGAGCATCGTGCCGCCGCTCTTGGGTGCTCTCCCCTTCCCTCCGCCCGCGCCGAGACGATACTTCTTCGCCGGCGAGAACACGCCCGCCATGGAATCCAGCGTGCCGGACGACAGATGGAAGCTCATGGCCGCGCCTCGGCGAACGCCTCGGTCCAGTAACCGATCTCGCTTCCGATATAAGTCGACAGCGATCGCCGCGTCGAGCGGAGTTCAGACTGAACATCGGCGCACGTCTCGAAAAACGATTCCGCGATCCGGGCAATCTGCAACGTGCTGCCGGGCATGTTGGCGGCGTTCATCGCATGGACCGCCTGGTTGACGTTGCGGCCGATCGCGCGGACCTGCATCCGAAGTTTTCTCAGTTCGGCATAGGTAGACGGCACCAGCTTCAGCTCGGCCGCCTTGTCCCAGAGGTGCCAGCGGATAGTGCGCTTGATCCATTGGTTGCGGTTCAACCCTGCACCCGTACCGGCCGTCACGATCGCGTCCGCCTCGCTACGGTTCAGGCGAACGGTAATGCGGACCTGATCGTCCCCCTGCTCCCCTTCCGACGACGCCGGAACCGGGAGAACGTCGTTCACTGGGGCCAGCGCCGATCGCGCGAGCGTCAGCGCAATCCAGGCGCTGCGGGTCTGTCCCTGCGCCGCTGCCACGCGGTCGATCTCCTGGACCAAGTCATCCTTCAGGCGAACCGTCACCTTCATGCCCAAGCCCCGTGCAGCGGACCCTCTAAGCCAATGTCCGACATTGGTGCCAAAAGGCATATCCTGCCATACCTCAACTCTCAATCTGCCTAAATAACCGACCATTTCTCGACGACCCACACTATGTCGATCGCGGAGTGGGGCGTCGGTTCCATCGGAACCTCTACCCCGCACCCGCCATCATGGCATCGACGTACCGAGACGAACTCACCGAAGATCGCATCCACGACGATGAACCTGGGCCCGCGCTCCATCTCGCTCGGCCCTATCCGAGCCTTGGTCGACGATGCTACCACCCCGGATCGTCTTCCCACTGATGGAGTACCATCCATGGCGCGAGCCGCGAGCAAACCCGACGATCTTACCGCTGCAAAGGCTCGACGTGATGCTCTGGCCGCGGAACTGGCCCAGGCTGAAGAACAGGTTAGATCGGCGGAACATGCAGCCCGTGACGCTGGCCGGCCAATCCTTCAGGCCGCGCTCGATCGGGTCAAGATCGCTGCAATGGACAGGGCCGACGCGCGCACGATAGCGACTGCCATCGGGGATCATGGCGGCAAGGCGGTCGCCGATCATCTGGCCTCGATCGCATCGGCCTGACTCCTTCCCAGCGCCGGCCGTTTCCGCTTTTGGCCGGCGCTGACCCCCTCCCCTGATACTGCCGTTATCGTCCCAGGCCGTCCCCTAGCTCCCGCATTCTGGCGAGCCAGATCGTCCTATTGCCGCACGTAGGGTCATCCTCGACCTGGCGGAGCAGATCGAACCCGGCCTGATCCAGCAATCTCCGATACTCGTCCGGCCCAAGGCTGCCGTGGTACAAGGCAACTCCGTCGTGCGATCCGATCGCGTGCCCTTCGTCCGTCCCGCTAGTGAACATCAACGGCACTCCCGGCATCGCATGGGCGGCGAAGCGGACGAACATCGGGCGTTGATCGTTGGGCGCTAGGTGAAAGAAGCTGTCCCATGCAATCAGCCCGGCGAACCGTGTTCCCAGCGCCATTTCGCGCATGTCGAGCCGCTGCACCGGGATGCTTGGTAGGTTGCTTCGGAACAGCTCGACCATCGTTGCCGACCGGTCGACTCCGTTTACGGCGTAGCCTCGACGCACCAGGTTCGACGAGATTGGAACCGCCGAACCGCATCCGATGTCCAGCACGGCCGAGCCGGTCGGGATCGTTCGGCAGAAGCGTTCCAGCCACGCATCCTCGACCAGCTCCTGTCCGCGAAGGGTTGCCCATGTCCGCCCGTGACGTTCATATGTCTCGATGACGGAGGGCGGGTTGATGTCGTCCATCGTGTCGGCCCCCTGTCAATCGGCCGCAACGAGGCCACTCGCACGTCGTCCCGCGATTACCGGACGGCTTTGGTCCTACGCTACGCACCCGTCCCGGATCGACGTCGCTCCTCGGCCTCCGCATAGTCGAGCAGCAGCGTCATCGCCTCGCCCTTCTTGAGGCGGTTCCGCCATGCGAACTCCTCGAAACGCTTTCGGTCCTCCGGGCGCGATCGGACGTGGATTGCGTCGTTGAAGCTGGCCTCGCGGGCGCGCGCTGCGGCACGCGGAGCGGCTGCGGGAACCGCCTTCTCCGATCCGAAGCCGAGCTTCTCCCCTGCCGTCCTGGCGTGCGCAAGCTGCTCCCGCGTGGGCGGCGGGATATCATCGTCGCCTGCGAAGCTGGCGATCGTGCGGCGGCTCGCGCCAGCGGGCTTGTCGGTCATGCGGGCACCCCTTCGGCGAGCAGAGACAGTATGTCGTTGGCAAAAGCCGTGGCGTTCAATCGTGCCTGCTCGAGCGATCCCACGTCGGCCTCCGTCATGTCGGCGAGCGTTCCGCCCATGCTGAACAGACCACGGAACGCTCCCCGCTCCGCGAGCGCGGTGCCAGTCACCATGATGCCCGCATGCTCCAGGTTGGACACGACGGCCTTCAAGTCGCGCGTCCACAGGCGAGCGGAAGCCGGCGTTCGCGTTAGCACGGCGGCGAAGGGTAGCGGCCGCTGTCGGGCCGTGCCGGCGTTGCGGACAACCTTGAACGCCCGGGCCGCCTCATGCGCATCCAGCTCCGACCCTTGGATGGGAATCAGCGCGAGATTGGACATCATCAGCGCGCTGGTGGCCCGGGCGCTCGCCTTCCCTTCGAGGTCGACGATGACGAACTCCGCCCGCTTCCTCGCTGCGTCGATCGTCCCAATGATCTCGTCCTCGTCGATCTCCTGCACGACCTCCATGTTCTCGGGCCTACCACCCTTGTTCGCCCAGCGCGCGAGCGGGAAGTTGGGATCGGCGTCGACCATAACGACGCGTTTGCCGGTCGCGGCGAGCTCCGTGCCGAGGATCAGGGCGGTGGTCGTCTTCCCCACCCCGCCTTTCGGAGAGAGCATCGTTATAACTGGCATTGGCCGGCTCCCTGGTGGCTACACAAGTTGTGAACATGTGCCGCACGCTCATTAGCTACACATGCCAGACCTGCGCTACAAGGCCCCTTGCGTTACATGTGCATGCTCGGCACTAGCTCACTTTGGAAATAAGCTCATTTTGAGCGCTTGTTCACCACGGAGACAAGCTCACTCCGGGTACTCGCTCACGGCGGCCACTAGCTCACGGCGGACACGTGTGCCCATGGTGAACATGCTCACAAGTCGCACGTGACGGCTGATGGCATCACTCGGTCGGCGTTGCGCCTGCGATCGACTGCTCGGCCGCGCGGACTTGGCGGGCGATCGATGCCAGAAGCGTCCGGCTGCATCGCGTGGAGGTCATGATGAACTTCCACGTTTTGCCGTCGCGGAGATGCTGCGCGATCGTCTCGTTGCGTTTGATGTTTGGCGGACGTCCTTTGTAGAGGCCGTCGGCCCTGGCGCGAGCCACGCCCTCGGCTTGCCGACGCCGGCGGTCCTCGTAATCCTTGCGCGCCACAGCCGCGAGGACGTCGAGCATCATCCTGTTGATGGCGACGAACATTCGGGAGCTGAAATCATCGGTGGGTTCGGCGAGATTCCACGAGGTCGGAAGGTCGAGGGCGACGATCCGGACCTGCTTCTCATCGATCTGGGCGCACAGCTTCGTCCAGTCGCGCGCGGTGAGGCGGGACAGGCGGTCGACCTGTTCGACCAGCAGCACATCGCCGGGATCGCAGTCGGCTAGAAGGCGAAACAGCTCGGGTCTCACCAGCGTTGCACCGCTCTCGTTCTCGACATAGCGGGCCGCGATCCGCATCCCGCGCTCGGCGACGAAAGCATCGAGCGCGCCACGGGCGCGCATGGCGTCCTGCTCGGAGGTCGACGCGCGGAGATAGGCCCGGATGAACATGCCTTGGTCTGCTTGAGATGGTACTTGTAAGTCCAGTCCTTTTTGGATGGGCGTATCGACGATAAAGTACTGGCTTTGAACCCAGTCCTCGAAAGGCATACCCAAATCGTACTGTCTCGCGCGACACCAGCAAGGCGGTCGAGGCGCAAGCGATGCGAATCGAAGCGCCGACGCCGATCACAGGCGCACGATCTTAGTCGGCCATCAGAGCTGCCCGCCAGTGGTCGGTGATTTCGGCGAACTCGGTAGGGTCGAAGGCGAGAGGAACGTCATACATCGATTCTTGAGAGTCTCGCCATGCGGGCGCTGAATCCGCAGGGGCTTCATCGTAGACCGGCATCGAAGCCGGCCCCCAGAAGCCAAAAGCCCAGCGGTCGCCAGCACGGAGCAAGTTCGATTGACCTGCATCACGATCGTACTCGGCGATCGGCCGCCAGATCAAACCGGACCAGAATGCGGTCCACCGCTTCTCTGCCGCTGCGTCGAGCTTTGCCAGCTCATCCGCATCAACTTCGCGCACACCTTGTTCGTCGATGATTGTCGGCATGATTTTCCCTTACGGGGGTAGGGCGATCTCGCGGCTAAGCGGTCTCGAAGAGCGGTAGCGGCTGAAGCGAGCGTGATGGTGCGGGCTGGTAAATGCCGATCGTCACCCACTCGGGTTTCCAGTCGAGAGTAACGCTGTCGCCGGTGATGCGCGCGATGCCCGCACCCTCGATTTCGACCCGGTAGCGGAAGCGATCTTCCTCCGAGTCATACTCGCCGGCAATCAGCGTCCCGTCGCTGATTGCCAGATGAAAGCGATCCTCATCGCTGTCGAAGGGAATGCGCAGCTCCATCTCTATGTCGCCGGTGACGCCTAATCGCTCTGGGGAAAGCGGCGTGATGGTGATGCTCATGCGAATCTCCGTCCGAACCAATTGTAGAACGAACCCAGAACGCTTGGCAACGGTCTCATCGTCTCAACACTGGCAGCAGCGAAGATGCGACAGACCGAGAAAATTGCCCGTTCACATTCTGTTCCAATCGGGCGTAGAAGCAGGAATATGAGTCTGTGCTTGGCCCTGATCCCGAACACGCCGATCCCCATCGCGGAGGTGCCGCCTGGATTGCGGCTACGGATCATCGGAGCGGCCGGCGCGGGCTTCCCGTCGCCGGCGCAGGATTGGGCGGACGATGCGATCAGCCTGGTCGAGCTGCTGCGCCTCGATCGGGCCGCATCATTCGTGTTCCGGGTCTCCGGCTCCAGCATGGTCGACGCAGGAATGTACGACAACGACGTCGTGGTGGTTGATCGCGACGTGAAGCCCGCGAGCGGGCACATCGTGATCGCGATCGTCGATGGCGGCTTCGTCGTCCGCCAGCTCGTCGTGCGGGCAGGGCGTCCCTACCTCGAGGCACGCAACGCGCGTCAAGGCTACGAGCCGACACTGGCCGACGAGACGGTAGAGGTTTGGGGCGTCGTTCGCGCTGGTGTGCGCGACTATCAGAAATAGACCCATGTCTTGGGCGATCGTCGATGTAGCCAACTTCTACGTCTCGTCAGAGAGGCTATTTGACCCAAGCCTTCGGCGCGTACCGGTGATTGTTCTGTCCAACAACGACGGCTGTGCCATCGCGCGGAGTGAAGAGGCCAAGGCTCTTCACATCAAGATGGGTGATCCCGTCTTCAAGCTGCGCGACACGATCCGCAGGCACGGCATCCAGCTCCGATCGTCGAACTACGAACTCTACGCCGATCTCAACCGGCGCTTCAATGCGGTGATCGGCGAACATTCCGACTTGGTGGAAATTTACTCAATCGACGAGAGCTTCTTCCGCCTGCCAGTGCTCGGCTCTGGCCTGGGTGACGTTGCTGGCGCGCATCGCGTGCGCGAGGCGATCTTGCGGAACGTGGGATTGCCCACCCGTATCGGCCTTGGTCCGACGCGCACCCTCTCGAAAGTGGCCAATGCGCTCGCAAAGGCTACGGAGAAGGTGTGGGGAGGCGTCGTCGACCTTCACGATGTCGAGCTGCGCGATCGGCTGTTCCAGATGTGGCCGGTGGATGAGGTGTGGGGTATAGGCAGAGCACTGGCCGGCCGGTTACGGCCGCTCGGTGTCCGGACCACGGCCGACCTGGCGGCACTACCTCCCGCAGTCGCGCGCGACGTGGGAACGGTCGTCCTGGAGCGCCTGGTGCGCGAGCTCGGCGGCACCGAGTGTGACGACTTTCGGCCGGAGCCGGAGAAGTTGAAAGCGACGGCCGTGACGCGGATGTTCGGCGAGCCGGTGCGCGACCTCGAGCCGCTGCGCCAAGCCATGGCACGCAGGGCGTGGCGAGCGGCCGAGAAAATCAGGGCTCAAGGTCTCCTTGCTTCGCGCATCATCGGGTTCGCGCACGGCTCTCGCTACCGGCCCGACCCGCCGAACGCGACGCGATCGGCGCGGCTGTCGCCGGCGACGAACGACCCTCGGGCGATCGTCGGCATGGCGAGCCGGATGGTGGAGAGCATGTTCGAGGAAGGGCGCATCTACACCAAATGCGGGGTCCTGCTCGAAGAATTAACGGCCGACACGGCACCGCAAGGCGATCTCTTCGCCGCCGCCGACCCGAAGGCGCCGGCGCTGCTCTCCGCGATCGACGGGCTCAATGCCCGGTTCGGGCGGGAGACCGTCTCCTTGGCCGTCCAGGGCAGGGGGGCGCGCACCTTCGACACGAAACGCAGCATGAAGTCGCCCGCCTGGACGACCCGTATCGCCGAGATCCCAATCGCCCGCTAAGCGGTGTCCATTATCGTCCTTCGATATATTATTGGACTAGCGGGCGACGTCGAGCAATCTGGCCGCGCCGAACGGAAAGATGAAGGATATCGACCGTGACGAGCAGACACGACGAAGCGTATTAGGTGCATAAGGCGGCAGAGCAGCTCGATTTTGCCAACGAAACTGCTGATCCGTCGGCCAAGACGATCAATCTGGACTTGGCGGCCCAATATGCGACGCAACGCGAGCTCGGAACGAGCAAGCCGACACGCGGCAGGCGCGGAGGGGAAAGACGGAAGGGAAGCGAAATGAGCGACGTGGTGGTGCCCTCGACAAGGCTGGAGCCGGAGGTCCGGCGTAGCAACCCCGAAATCCTACGTTGCGTCGAGCAAAGCGAGAGGGCCAACGCGCTTGTTCCGAAAGTCATCATCATCGGCATGTTGGTCCTGCTTGCGGCAGGGCCGTTCCTGCACGGCCACCTGTTCCTCGGCCTCGTCAATGCCATGATCGTCTACCTCGGCGCTAAGGTCGCCGTGTGGCTGGTCAACAAGCTCGCCCTGCAGCCGGTGCGGACCACTCGCTACAAGGCGGCGGCAAGGACGCTGGCCGATCAGCTCAAGGCGGTGCCGGAGCGCGTGACGTTCTGTCAGAACTGGTGGCTGGGCGCGCCCGGCGCGATCGCGGTGACGGCGAACGGCCATGTCATCATCTCGGATCGATCGACCAACTACGAGGAGTTGTGGCTGACGCCATCGCAGATCGTGAACGTGAGCATCGAACGCGAGGCGACCGAGATCACGAACATTCGCCATACCGGATCGTTCACGCTAGGCGGGGTCTCGGGCGGCCTCTTCGGCGGCTATACCTTCGGCGGCCGTTCGCGCGCGACGACGACGACGATCGAGAACGCCTATCTCGAGATTCGCTATCAGTTCGAGCGCAACGGCGCGGTCTATACGACGGTGCTGCCCTTCGGAGCCGATCGGCGTTTTGCCGAGGAGCTGTGCGCCATGCTGACTAGGCTGGAGCATACCCCCGCGTGAGCGAGTAGTGGGCCGGCTTTCGCCGGCCCACGCCGGCGTCAGCGGGCCTCGCGGGCCGCGAGGACCAGCTCGACGATCTCGGGCTCGTGAAACAGTTCGTCGCGTTCGATGACCCGGAGCCCCGGCCCGTTCAGCACATCGGCCATGCGGTCCTCGACGATCTGGGCGAGCTCAGCGGCGAGGGCGTCGACGTCGTAGCGACCCTGGAAAAGCGTCTCTTTCGGCCAAGCCGTCTCGGCGTCGAAGCGGTTCTTCTCGTCCACGGCCGCTTTGAGGGCCTTGATCGCCGCGTGACCCAGAGCGCGCTCGAACTCGAGCTGAGCGAAGATGCGGTGAGACATGATATTCTCCTCAGTGCCGTGATTGGCACCAGCGACCGGAGGCGCGCCGCCCACCTGGGTCAGGGACCGCGGAACGCGGCCGCGGAGCGGGGCGTGGAGGAACCGATTTTCGCGCCAGGGAGCGCAGCGGACGGGCGTGAAAATGGGAGGTGCCGCGCATCCTTGAGGCAGGTGGGGGCAAGCCTCATCATAGAAAGGCCAGCAGGCAGGTCCCCTTTGACACCTAAACCGGGCCTCTGTGACAGGGGCTGGATCTTTCCCGCTTCTCCGTCTCCGGTCGGCCGTTTCGGGAAAGTGCAATCGGGAACAGGTTTCGGGAAAATGGGTGCGATCTACACGGCGCGGGCGGCGGTACGCGCGCCGCCTATCCATCGAAGGTTGGTTTGTGGGAAGGTCGGATCGGACGAAGCAGCTACAGGCGTACACCTCGGCGTTCTGAAATGGTTGCCGAGAGCCTGTAAATCATTAGTATTTGACCATGCACGGCCGCCCCCTTCTCGCTTTGATGCCGCTACTGATGGCGGGGAGCTTGCCGGAAACCGACGAGGCCAAGCCTGATCCTGTTATAGCGAAGTATGCAGATACGAGTCGTGCCGTTCGGCTTTCGGACGGTCGTCGGATCAACATGGTTTGCATGGGCCGGGGAAAACCAACCGTAATCTTGAATGCAGGTGCTGCCGATTGGGGTGTGGTCTGGGGGAGGGTCCAAGGTGGTATTGCTCAGAAGACACAAGTATGTACCTGGGACCGGGCCGGATTTGGTTTTAGTACTGCAAGTTCTGCACGGCAGTCCGTAGATGAAACAACACGCGACCTAGAGCGGGCTTTACAAGCGAATAGAATGAAAGGGCCATTTGTGCTCGTAGGTCACTCAATAGGAGCCTATGAGACGATGATCTTTTCGGATCGACACAAATCGGCTGTCGTAGGTATCGTGTTTGTCGACCCGAGCATACCCAACCAATCAGCACGCCTCGCCCACGTCGCGCCGGGAGCTACTCGCACCAGTAATAGCTCATTGGCATCGTTCGTCTCGCAGCGCCGTGCATGTGCAGACATGCTTGATCGCCGCCCCATGAATGCGCCAGCCTGTACGCAATACGGCGGGGAAGTACCACCTTCGGTATCAAGCGCGCTTGCTCGACTGGATCGAAATGCCAACCGCATGCGGACGACTGCATCGCTGCTCGACAATATTGCCACGGACGCCAGAATCGTCATCAATGGCGAGAGACAATACGGCTCTACACCGCTGATCGTTCTAAGTGCCAGTAATAGCTTCGTTGCGCCGGAAGGCGCGTCGGCGACGATGCGCATGGAAGTTCATCAGGAGCAGGACGAATTAGCCAAGGGCCATATCGAGCTTGCGTCTCTATCACTGCGAGGGGAACGCCGTATCATAGGCGACGCAGGTCATTACCTCCAATTGGAGCACCCCGACATCGTAGCCGCTGCCGTGATGGAGGTTGTTGACCAAGCTCGCGAGCAGCCGAAGCGATAAGGAATGCGCGATGATCGTCATCCAGCAGGCGGACGCGCCTTCTTCGCCGTCGCCTACCTCTCATGTGCAAACAGCCGATCCCTTCACGGTGCCGCTGGAGGCCCTCGCATCGCCGCGCAGGGATTGCGGCGCAAAGCCGGACGGCGAGATTGTTGTTTGTGGACGCCAAGACTCGGAAGGTTTTCGGCTACGGCCCCTGCCTCCCCTACCTCCCTCAAATGGGCTTTTATCCCGCCCTTTGCGCGTACAGATCGCGCCCGGCATTTCCGTGGGATTTCAGCAGGGAGGTGGTTTCGGCGTAAAGGCGGAGTTCGGCCCTGGCACGAAAACACGTGAGAAATAGTTATAACATACTAGTCCCGCACTCTAATCCCGCCTTGCCTTTAGTTACGGAGATATGCAGACCGTCAACTAACCATCTCACTAGTTGCGTACGGCTCTTCGTCGATCGGCAAGCTCCGCTACCAGAATGCTTCTCCTATCGGCAACGCATAACGAAAGATCGTGTTTGATTCCTTCTTTCATTGTAACGCGAACCTCCTTCGAAATCGCTTCGTCATCGCTAGCGGCAATTCGTGATGACAGTTGATCGGCGCAGGTATCGAACGCTTTGCATCCAAGGGCATCAATTTCTCCATCTCCACTTGAACTCTTGGTAGCACAGCGGAGCTTGCTGCCTCGGATCGAGTACTTGCCTGTCCAATGCGATAGGCGTTGACCGATCACTACGATATCGGCCTGCTCCGGCTCGACGGGGACTTGTTGAGCTGCGAGCAACGCGGTCATCAGAAGCAGCATGTGCTCTCCAATCTGTCTCGCCTGTTGCGTACAGGCGGTGTTCCAGAAAATGGTAACAAGCACGTGGTTTAAAGCTAGGTCTCCTTGCTGTTCTTAATTCCCTATCAACCATCCTCAATCGGGTAGGCCCGCGCCGGCTGGGCAGTGGCGGTAGAAGGTCGATAAGCCAACTTGTAGCAGCTTGGCTATCTTGGCAGGTTTGTCCCCGGCCGCGAGCAGCTTACGCGCAGTGTCGATCTTATCGGGCGTCATTGCTGCCTTTCGGCCACCACCGGTGCTAAACCGCCCCGGGTTTGTCGGAGGCCGTGGGTTGTGAGTCACGCTGCCATATCGATGTTGTCCGCGGCAGCATAAT
>NZ_CAHJWX010000013.1 GCF_903643065.1 Sphingomonas bacterium
TGTCGGTGCCGTGATGCACCCGGCCCGCCGCGCGCGCCTGTCCCCAGGTGTCGGCGAAGCCGTCACGGGCGACGCCAGCGACGGGAACGATCAGCGCGTTCGGTCCGCCGGCGGGCGCGCCCGTCGGCGCGACGCTGGGCTGGATGGCAGGGCCGGAGCGGAGCAGAGCAGCGCGGCGAACAGCGCCGCCGCCGCCGCGATCAGGCTCAGCACGACCCAGCCGACCCGCGTCATCTCGTCATGCCTGGAAGATCACCGGGATGCCGGGCTTCATCATCAACGTGAGGCGCGCGGCGTTCCAGTTGGTCATGCGCACGCAGCCATGGCTCTCCGTCCGGCCGATATATTGCGGCTCGGGCGTACCGTGGATGCCGTAATGCGGGATGTTGAGGTTCATCCATACGACTCCGACCGGGCCGTTGGGACCGGCCGGCAGCATAGCCTTTTGATCCGATGACTTGGCGTCCCAGAACAGTGCCGGGTTGTACCTGAACTTGGGGTTATAGTCGTAATTGGTGACCTTGTGCGTGCCCAGCGGCAGCGGGTCGTGCTCGGAGCCGGTCGTGACCTGGAATTGCGCGACCAGTTTGTCGTCGCGATCGAACACGCGCAACACGCTGTCGGACTTGTCGACGACGATCCTGGCCGCGACCGGCTCGGTGGCGTCGACGTTGAGGTCGTTGAGCGTCCGCTTCCACCCGTCCGTCAGTTCGGCCGGATAGGCGCGGCTGGTGGGCAATGCATTGGGGAAGGTGACGGTCGTGCCGGGCGCGAGCTTGGTCGCGGGGCTGTTCAGCTCGATCAGCACGGCGGGCGTGGTATGGAACATCTCCGCCAGCTTCTCCAGCTTCGTGCGATAGGCGAGCGCGGGTAATTTGGCCTGGTCGTCCTCGTTGTGCGGGATGCGACCGACGAACGGCCCGGCGAGCATGGCGCTGCCGAGCGCGATTGCCTTGGTCGGCCGCCAGCCGCGATACCGGTGCAGCGCGTTCAGCGTCGCGGCATCGATCTGGCCGGTGACCGGCAGGGTGCGGCTCTCCTGAAAACCCTTCAGCGCCTGCGTCAGCGAAATGCCCGGTCGGCCGTCGAGAATGCCGGGCGAAAAGCCCAGATGATCGAGGATGACCTGGACGTGCAGCGTCGACAGGTCGAGCGGTGGTTTGGCGGTGGGAGCGGCCGGGGTGGCGGCCGGCTTGGGCCCGGTCGCGGCGAGGGTGACGGGGAGGGCGGCGCCCGCCGTCAGCAGGATCGCCAGTCGCTTCATCATGCCCATACCCAACCTATGTTACTGATACGCTGACGGCTGAACGGCCGACAGGCGGCTTGGCTCCCGCCATGGCGGAAGTCAGCGGCGGAGCAGGTCGGCAAAGGCGCGGACCGCCGCCGCCTCACCCTCCGGATGCGCCCACACGCCGGCGCTGACCGCGAGGAAGTCGGCGCCGGCGGCGACCAGCGGGGCGGCGTTGGCGGGAGTGATGCCGCCGATCGCGACGCAAGGCAGCTCGAACATCGTCGCCCACCAAGCGAGGATGGCGGGCTCGGGATGGTGGCGGACCTGCTTGGTCGTCGTCGGATGGAAGCTGCCGAACGCGACATAGTCGGCGCCCGCCTCGCCCGCCTCCATCGCGAGGTGGCGGCTGTCATGGCAAGTGACGCCGATCTGCGCCGTGGGCCCGAGCGCCGCGCGAGCCTCGCGCGGATCGCCGTCATCCTGGCCCAGATGGACGCCGTCGGCGCCCAGCCGCTTGGCGAGCGCGATCGAGTCGTTGACGATAAACGCGACGTCGCGATCGGCGCAGAGGCGCTGGAGCGGCTCGGCGAGGCGGGCGGCGGCGTGCTGGTCCACATCCTTGACGCGGAACTGGACGGCGGCGACCGGCCCGGCATCGAGCGCGCGGGCGAGCCGGTCGGGGAAGCCGCCCGCCACGTCGAGCGGCGAGATCAGGTACAGCTGGCAGGCCGGGCGCCGGTCGTTGCGCCGGAACGAGGCGGCGAAATCGGGATCGAGCGGGTCGTCGATCACTTGCCAATACCTGTCGGCAAGTGCTCTTGAACGATTATCGCGCAATGCTTGTGGGTATTCTGGCTCATCCGGGCTCGATGCCACGCTCGTCCGTGGTAAGACAGCACCATCGCTCCAGCGCGGCCGCGAAGCCGGCCGGATCGTCCAGGTGATGCGCAAGCGCCCTGATCACGCGGCGGCGCGCGCGGACCGGTTCGCGCAGCGTCACCAGCACGTTCGGGGTCGAGAAGGCGCAGGCGTCGAAGGTGTCGCGCCGCCGCGCGTCGGCCGACGTCCAGCCGGTCGCGACTCCGGCCACCGCCGCGCGGGGCACGGCCAGTCGCTTGATCGTCCCGAGCGGCCAGACCAAGCGATCGTCGATCAGCAGCACCGGCCGCCGCCGGAACGACAGGATGCCGGCCACGATCCAGCCGACCACGCCGCCGGACACCACCGACAGGGCGAGCGCACCGTTCGGACTACAGTGCCGAAGCAGCAGATGCGCGACGACCAGCTCGATCATGGCGAGGCTGACGAACGCCCACATCGGCGGCGCGATCACGCGGGCATAGCCGAACGCCCGAGCCTCAGTCATTCACTACCGCCAGGTCGCTCACCATCGTCCCCCGTCACCTCGGGCTTGACCCGAGGCCCCGCTGGCTTTCTTAGCAGTAGAAGAAGTGGGTCCCCGGCTCAAGACCGGGGCGACGACAGGCAGCAAAGGGAGCCGAGCGAATGGCGGACACGCATGTGGTGATGATGGCGCAGATGACGAGCGGGGCGGGGTTCATCGCCGCGCTGGACCAGAGCGGCGGCTCCACGCCCGGCGCGCTCAAGGCCTATGGCGTGCCCGAGGGTTCTTGGGGCAGCGACGAGGAGATGTACGGCCTTATCCACCAGATGCGGGTGCGCATCGTCACCGCGCCGTCCTTCACCGGTGCCAAGGTGCTCGCCGCGATCCTGTTCGAGCGCACGATGGACGGGGAGGCGGGCGGCGTGCCGGTGCCGACCGCGCTGTGGAGCCGCGGCGTCGTGCCGTTCCTCAAGATCGACAAGGGGCTGGAGGACGAGGCCGACGGCGTCCAGCTGATGAAGCCGATGCCCGGGCTCGACGCGCTGCTCGCGCGCGCCGGGGGGCTGGGGGTGTTTGGAACGAAGGAGCGCTCGACGATCCGGCTCGCGTCGCGCTCCGGCATCGCGGCGATCGTCGAGCAGCAGTTCGAGGTCGCCGCGCAGGTCGCGGCGGCGGGGCTGCTCCCGATCCTGGAGCCCGAGGTGCTGATCAAGAGCCCCGAGCGCGGCGACGCCGAGGCGATCCTGAAGGAGGAGATCGCCCGGCGGCTCGACGCGCTGACCGGCGACACGCGCGTGATGCTCAAGCTGACCATCCCGGTCGAGGCAGACCTGTATGCCGAGCTGGCGGGGCATCACCGCGTCGCGCGGGTAGTGGCGCTGTCAGGTGGCTTCACGCGCTCCGAAGCGAGCGCCGAGCTGGCGAAGAACCATGGCATGATCGCCAGCTTCTCGCGCGCGCTGCTGGCCGACCTGCGCCACGAGATGGACGACGCGACCTTCGACCGGACGCTGGGCGCGGCGATCGCCGAGATCTATCACGGGTCGGTGGTGAAGGTAGCAGCCTGATCACTGTTCGTCGGCACGAACAGTGATCAGGTTGGCAAGTGGGGCGGGGGACGCTAGGGCCGCGCCTCCTTTCTCGCGAGCAGACCCATGAAGATCAGCGGCGTGGACATTCGTCCCGGCAACATCATCGAATATGAAAACGGCATCTGGCGCGCGGTGAAGATCCAGCACACGCAGCCCGGCAAGGGCGGCGCCTATATGCAGGTCGAGCTGAAGAACCTGCGCGACGGACGCAAGAACAACGTCCGCTTCCGCTCGGCGGAGTCGGTGGAGCGGGTGCGGCTGGACACCAAGGATTTCCAGTTTCTGTTCGCCGACGGGGACGGCCTCGTGTTCATGGACAAGCTGACCTATGACCAGGTGACGCTGCCGCGCGACCTGCTGGGCGAGGCGGCGGCGTTTCTGCAGGACGGGATGGACGTAGTGATGGAACTGCACGACGAGGAGGCGATCTCCGTGCAGCTGCCCGATACGATCGAGGCGACGATCGTCGAGGCGGACGCGGTGGTGAAGGGCCAGACGGCGTCGTCCTCGTACAAGCCCGCGATCCTCGACAACGGCGTGCGCGTGATGGTGCCGCCGCATATCGGCGCGGGCACGAAGATCGTGGTCGACGTGTACGAGCAGACGTACGTGCGGCGGGCGGATTGACCCGAAGAGGATCACACCGCATGGCGCGTGCGCTATGCACAAACGCATGACGATCATGCTCGACGAGGATGTATACGACGGGCTGTACCGGCTTGTGGGCAAGCGTCGGATCAGCCAGTTCGTGTCGGACGTACTCCGGCCGCATGTCTCCGACCAGTCATTGGACGACGGCTATCGGGCGATGGCGGCCGACGGTGAGCGAGAGGACGAGGCGCGCGAGTGGCTGGCCGCGTTGGCGAACGACAGCATAGATGCTGCGCGGTGAGGTCTGGTGGGTGGAGTTCGACCCGTCCACTGGTAGCGAGATCAAGAAGACCCGACCGGCGATCATCGTCAGCAACGACGCGGCGAACCGCAATCTGTCCCCGCGTGATGGCGATGCCGATGACCTCCAACGTTTCGCGCGTCTACCCCGGCGAGGCCGTCGTCGATGTCGCAGGCCAGCGAAGCAAGGCACTGGCCGACCAGATCATGGCGGCAGACAAGAGCCGCCTCAAGTCCAAGCTCGGAGCGCTCAGCCGGGCCGACATGATCGCGGTCGAGGACGCGATCAGCCTTCATTTCGGATTACGTCGCTAATGCCTTCCCATTCCGGCCTGATGACGATGATGGAGCGCGCCGCGCGCAAGGCGGGGGTGCGGCTGCGGCGGGACTTCAACGAGGTGCAGCAGCTCCAGGTCAGCCGCAAGGGGCCGGCGGACTTCGTGACGATCGCCGATCGGCAGGCCGAGCAGACGCTGTTCGAGGAGCTGAGCCGCGCCCGACCCGATTGGGGCTTCCTGATGGAGGAGCGCGGAGCGGTCGCGGGCGCGGAGGACAAGCCGCGCTTCATCGTCGATCCGCTGGATGGCACCAGCAACTTCCTTCACGGCATCCCGCATTTCGCGATCTCGATCGCGGTCGAGGAGCTGCTCGCCAACGGCAAGCGCGAGATCACGGCGGCGCTGGTGTACCAGCCGCTGACCGACGAGAGCTTCTGGGCGGAAAAGGGGCGCGGCGCCTGGCTGACCGACCAGCGGCTGCGCGTGTCGTCCCGACGCGACCTGAGCGAGGCGTTGATCGCGACGGGCATCCCGTTCCTGGGGCATGGCGATTTCGCGGGCTGGACGCGCGTGTTCGGGGCGGTGGCGCCGCAGGTGGCGGGCATCCGGCGCTTCGGCGCGGCGGCGCTTGACCTGGCCTGGGTCGCGGCGGGGCGGTATGACGGCTATTGGGAGTCGGACCTCCAGCCCTGGGATGTCGCCGCCGGGCTGTTGCTGGTACGCGAGGCGGGTGGCTATGTGACCGACTTCCGGGGCGGCGACCGGCCGATGGAGCGCAACGAGTTCCTGGCCGCGAACGACGGGCTGCACTCCAAGCTGCACAAGCTGGTGGCGGGGGCGTTGCGGTAACTGGCGCGCTGCGGCGAAGTCGCGTCGTCGGACGGCGCGATGCGCCGCCAGCCGCGCTTGGGCGGGTCTTGCGGTAACGTACCGCAAGACCCGCTACGCGTTGCGATTCATTCTCACCGTGTCGTCGCCTTGCCCCGGTTCGTCGCGGGGCCTAAGTCACGGATCAGCCTTCGCAACTGCGGAATCCCATGGTCGATCTGTCGCAATATCTGCCTATCCTGCTCTTCCTGGGCGTCGCGATCGCATTGTCGAGCGCGTTCGTGTTCCTGCCCATGCTGGTCGCGCGGGCGACGGGGACGCATCAGCCGACCGAGGCGAAGCTGAGCGAATATGAGTGCGGCTTCCCCGCGTTCGAGGACCCGCGCTCGCAGTTCGACGTGCGCTTCTACCTGGTCGCGATCCTGTTCATCGTCTTCGATCTGGAGGCGGCGTTCCTGTATCCGTGGGCGGTGAGCGTGTTCTCGCTCGGCTGGACGGCGTGGGCGGCGATGATGGTGTTCATCGCCGAACTGGCGCTGGGGCTGGTCTATGCCTGGAAGAAGGGAGCGCTCGATTGGGAGTAGTGCCGCACGCCGGCCCGATCGGGCTGGTCAACAATCCCGAAGGCGAGGTCGTGGCGCCCGATGTGGGCTTTTTCGACAGCCTCAACGGCGAGCTGACCGACAAGGGCTTCCTGGTCACCTCGACCGAGGATCTGTTCCAGTGGGCACGCACGGGCTCGCTGTGGTGGATGACGTTCGGGCTCGCCTGCTGCGCGGTGGAGATGATCCACGTCAACATGCCGCGCTATGACCTGGAGCGGTTCGGCGCCGCCCCGCGCGCGTCCCCGCGCCAGTCGGACGTGATGATCGTCGCGGGCACGCTGTGCAACAAGATGGCGCCGGCGCTGCGCACCGTGTATGACCAGATGTCGAACCCGAAATACGTGATCTCGATGGGGTCGTGCGCCAACGGCGGCGGCTATTACCATTACAGCTATTCGGTGGTGCGCGGCTGCGACCGGATCGTGCCGGTCGACATCTATGTGCCCGGTTGCCCGCCGACGGCGGAGGCGCTGTTGTACGGCATCCTTCAGTTACAGCGGAAGATCAGGCGGAGCGGGAGCATCGAACGGTGACCCACGGCGTTCCGCCGCAATTTGCGCAGCTTGGCTTGGCGCTGATGATTTCATCGGCCGCGATCAGCCTGGGCGTTGCCGTTTGGCGGAAGCTATTCCGTGATGCGTAGCGCCGCGCCCGCCTATGCCGTCGACCTGAACGACGCGACCGTCGAGGCTGCGCGCGCAGCGCTGGGCGAGGCGCTGACCCAGGCGCGGGTGCGCGTCGGCGAGGTGCAACTGTTCGTGGCGCGCGACCGGATCGTCGACGCGTTGCGCGCGCTGCGCGACACGCCGGGGCTGGCCTACCAGCAGCTGATGGAGATCGCCGGCGTCGACTATCCCCAGCGGCCCGAGCGGTTCGAGATCGTCTATTGCCTGCTGTCGCTGACCCGCAACCATCGCGTCCAGGTCCATATCTCGACCGACGAGGAGACGCCGGTGCCGTCCGTCACCGGGCTGTGGCCGGTCGCCGGGTGGCTGGAGCGCGAGGTGTACGACCTGTTTGGGGTGTTGTTCGACGGCAACCCCGACCTGCGCCGCATTCTAACCGACTATGGCTTTCGCGGGCATCCGCTGCGCAAGGACTTTCCGCAGACCGGGTACACCGAGCTGCGCTGGTCCGAGGAGGAGAAGCGCGTCGTCTACCAACCGGTGCAGCTGGCGCAGGACTGGCGGACGTTCGATTTCCTGTCGCCTTGGGAAGGCGGCGCCTATGATTTGCCCGGCGATGAGAAGGCGGCGCTGCCCCAGGCGAAGGGCGCGATGACGCCGCTGTCGGCGGATGCCGTGGGCAAGGCGGACGCGGCGCAGTCGGCGACCAAGGCGCCGGCGGGGTCGGACGGAAACTACGCCGCCGGCACTTCGTCGCAGGGCCAGGCCAAGGGCGGCAACTCGGCCGAAAGCAAGCCGAAGGACCCGGATGTGGTGCCGGGCAAGGGAGGGCAGAACCAGTGATGCTCGTCCTTCGTCATGCTGAACTCGTTTCAGCCTCCACGCGCGGCGCGTTGATCGCAGGCGTGATTGCAGTGACGGGCCATCACGCATGGACCCTGAATAAAGTTCAGGGTGCCGGCGGGAACTGGTCGAATGAGGTGAACCATGGCTGATCTCGACCTGCACGACGCCCCCGCCGATGCGCCCGCGCCGGCGACGACGGACATTGATCCGTATACCTCCGAGCTGCTTCATGAGCCGACGCCGGGCGAGGAGACGACCGGCGACGTCTCGATCACCAACTACACGATCAATTTTGGGCCCCAGCACCCGGCCGCGCATGGCGTGTTGCGGCTGGTGATGGAGCTGGATGGCGAGCTGATCGAGCGGATCGATCCGCATGTCGGGCTGCTTCACCGCGGCACCGAGAAGCTGATCGAGTATCGCACCTACACCCAGAACATCCCGTATTTCGACCGGCTGGATTACTGCTCGCCGCTGTGTATGGAGCACACCTTCGTGCTCGCGATCGAGAAGCTGCTCGATCTGGAGGTGCCGTTGCGCGCGCAATACCTGCGCGTGTTCTTCGCTGAGCTGACGCGCATCAGCAACCACATGCTTAATCTCGGCTCGCACGTCATGGATGTCGGCGCGATGACGCCGAACCTGTGGCTGTTCGAGATCCGCGAGGATTGCTACAATTTCTTCGAGCGGATGAGCGGCGCGCGGATGCACCATAACTGGTTCCGGCCGGGCGGGGTGCATCAGGACGTACCGCTCAAGCTGTTGACCGACATCGCCGACTGGCTGGACGAGCGGATGCCGCGCCTGTTCGAGGACGCGATCAGCCTGGTCGCGGACAACCGCATCTTCAAGCAGCGCAACGTCGACATCGCGACGGTGAGCCGCGAGGACGCGATCGCCTGGGGCTTTAGTGGCCCGATGATCCGCGCCGCCGGGCTGCCCTGGGATTTGCGCAAGTCGCAGCCGTACGACGTGTACGCGAAGATGGATTTCGACGTGCCGGTGGGGACGCGCGGCGACTGCTACGACCGGTTCATGGTGCGCGTGGAGGAGGTCCGCCAGTCGATGCGGATCATGAAACAGTGCCTGGCCGAGATGCCCGAGGGCCCGATCGCCTCGCTCGACCGCAAGGTGGTGCCGCCCAAGCGCGCGGAGATGAAGCGATCGATGGAGGCGATGATCCATCACTTCAAGCTCTACACCGAAGGCTTCCACGTCCCCGCCGGCGAGGTCTATGTCGCGACGGAGAGCCCCAAGGGCGAGTTCGGCGTGTACCTGGTCGCGGACGGGACCAATAAGCCTTACCGCTGCAAGATCAGGCCGACCGCTTTCAGCCATCTCCAGGCGATGGACTTCATGAGCCGGGGGCACATGCTGGCGGATACGACGGCCATCTTGGGCGCGATGGACATCGTATTCGGGGAGTGTGATCGGTGAGAAAGGCGTGGCTTTGTGTTGGGCTCTTCACCTCACTGAGCGGTCTCGCCAGCGCGACTACGCCTGCTATGCTCCCGAATGCTACGGCCGATGATTGTGCTGTTGCTTCCAAGCTAAGCGATGCGATCACTCATGGTGACCTGCGACAGGCCAGTAACCTCTTCTCCGATGGGCTTGAGGTCGCACAAGATGGCCTCACGTTACGTTCTTCGAAAACCGCTTCATTGAATGCAATGAACGATGGCTATTTCGGAAATTGGACAAAGGTCACTTGCGCACCGGTTCGAATCGATCGCGTTGCCGTATCACGCTTTCACATAATTGTGATGGCGACATATCCCGGTGGTGTAGCCTGCACGTACCCGAGCAAGTCTAATCAGGTGCAAATTTATCGTCTGACGGCAGAAAAGACGATCTCTCACATCGACTTCTGGACTGTATATGGCTGAAGCCCCTACCATCCCCGATGAGACCGAAGTGCGCGCGCGGTGGGGCGGGTTCGCCTGGTCCGACGAGAGTCAGCGCAAGGCGAACGAGATTCTCGGGCGCTATCCCAAGGGCCGCGAGCAATCGGCGTCGCTGCCGTTGCTCGACCTCGCGCAGCGGCAGGTCGGCGCGGAAACGGACACGCAGGGCTGGCTGCCCGTGCCCGTGATCGAGTTCGTCGCGCGCCAGATCGGCGTGCCGTACATGCGCGTGTTCGAGGTCGCGACCTTCTACACCATGTTCAACCTGGCGCCGGTCGGGCGCTACCACGTCCAGGTCTGCGGCACGACGCCGTGCCTGCTCGCGGGCTCCGACGACGTGCTGGCGGCGTGCCGGAGCCATGGGCTGGCGAAGGGACGAACGACGGCCGACGGGCTGTTCACGCTGACCGAGGTCGAGTGCCTAGGCGCTTGCGCCAACGCGCCGATGGTGCAGATCAACGACGACAATTACGAGGATCTGGACTACGCCCGGACGACCGCCGTGCTGGAGGCGCTGGCGCGCGGTGAGCGGCCAGCGCCGGGCTCGACGATCGGGCGCCGCGTGAGCTGCCCGGAGGGCGGGCCGACGAGCTTGCGCGAGATGGTGGACGCGAACCACGACTATCGCGGGCAGTGGGGCGAGGTGGCGGTGGCCGACGCGGTGAATCGGGAGGCGGCTAGTGGCTGAGGACAATACGGTCAGCTTCATGGCCGAGCAGTTTAGAAGGCTTAACTCTCGCTTTGATGAAGTGGAACGTCGGCTCGGCACGTTTGAAGGCAAGATGGAAGATCGCCTCGCCAACATCGAACGGCGACTTACCAGTCAGACTCAGATCGAGCAGGCCATGATTGGCCACCTCGCCAGTATCCACGCGAGCGTCGATGATCTTCGGGCGCAGTTCCTTGGCGTCGACCGTCGCCTGAGCGCGCTGGAGGCGCACGTCTGATGCTCGCTGACAAGGACCGTATCTTCACCAACCTGTACGGGTTCCAGTCCGCGAACCTGTTGGCGGCGCGCGCGCGGGGCGATTGGGACAATACCAAGGCGCTGCTCGCGCTCGGGCCCGACGAGATCATCACGCGGATGAAGGCGTCCGGCTTGCGCGGGCGCGGCGGGGCGGGGTTCCCGACGGGCACGAAGTGGGGCTTCATGCCCAAGGAGCCCAAGCCGGACCGGCCCAACTTCCTGGTCATCAACGCCGACGAATCCGAGCCGGGATCGTGCAAGGATCGCGAGATCATGCGGCACGATCCGCACAAGCTGATCGAGGGCGCGCTGGTCGCGGGTTTCGCGATGCGCGCGCGGGCGGCGTATATCTACATTCGCGGCGAGTATATCCGCGAGGCGGAGGTGCTGTTCGCCGCCGTCGCCGAGGCATATGACGCCGGGCTGGTGGGGAAGAACGCGGCCGGGTCAGGCTATGACTTCGACGTGTTCGTCCATCGCGGCGCGGGTGCCTATATCTGCGGCGAAGAGACTGCGATGCTCGAAAGCCTGGAGGGCAAGAAGGGCCAGCCGCGCCTCAAGCCGCCGTTTCCGGCGGGCGCGGGGCTGTATGGCTGCCCGACCACGGTCAACAATGTCGAATCGATCGCGGTGGCGCCGACCATCCTGCGGCGCGGCGCCGCCTGGTTCGCGGGCTTCGGCGCCAAGGGCAACGAAGGCACCAAGCTGTTCCAGATCAGCGGCCATGTGAACAAGCCCTGCGTGGTCGAGGAGGCGATGAGCATCCCCTTCCGCCAGCTGATCGAAGAACATTGCGGCGGCATCCGGGGTGGCTGGGACAATCTGCTCGCCGTCATCCCGGGCGGCTCGTCCGTGCCGCTGGTGCCGGCGGCGCAGATCATGGACGTGGCCATGGATTTCGACGGGCTGAAGGCGGTGGGCTCGGGCCTGGGCACGGCGGCGGTGATCGTGATGGACAAGTCCACCGACATCGTCCGCGCGATCAGCCGCATCAGCTATTTCTACAAGCACGAGAGCTGCGGCCAGTGCACGCCGTGCCGCGAGGGCACCGGCTGGATGTGGCGGATGATGGAGCGGATGCGCACCGGCGAGGCGGAACTGGGCGAGATCGACATGCTCCAGCAGGTCACCAAGCAGGTCGAGGGCCATTCGATCTGTGCGCTGGGCGACGCGGCGGCGTGGCCGATCCAGGGGCTGATCAAGCATTTCCGCCCCGAGATGGAGCGCCGGATCACCGACCGCGCGGGCGGCGGACTGGCGCCGATGATGGAGGCGGCGGAATAGTGGGACTGGTGCACGCCCGCATCCAGCTGAGCAACGCGCTCCGCCCCGATCTCGCGGCGGTGGAAGTGGACGCGTTGGTCGACTCGGGTGCGTCGGAGCTTTGCATCCCCGAGGGGCTACGTCAGCAACTCGCGCTCGAGAGTGTCGAGACTCGCACGGCCGAGCTTGCCGACGGGAGCCAGCACGAGGTCGATGTGGTTGAGGCGGTACGGATTTTCTTCAAAACTCGGCGGACCGTCACAACGGCGGTCGTGATCGGGAACGAGGTGCTACTTGGCGCCATTCCCATGCAGTCGATGGACGTGCTGATCGATCCCAAGTCGGAACAGCTGATCCTGCCGCCCGACCGCCCCAATCTCGCGCTTGTCAAGGTCAAGTAGGATGCCCAAGCTCAAGGTCGACGGGATCGAGGTCGAGGTGCCGCAGGGGGCGACGGTGCTCCAGGCGTGCGAGGCGGCGGGGAAGGAAATTCCGCGTTTCTGCTATCACGAGCGGCTCAGCATCGCCGGCAATTGCCGCATGTGCCTGGTCGAGGTGAAGCCCGGGCCGCCCAAGCCGCAGGCGTCGTGCGCGCTGCCGGCGGCGGACAATCAGGAGGTCTTCACCACCACGCCGATGGTGAAGAACGCCCGCGAGGGCATCATGGAATTCCTGCTGATCAACCATCCGCTCGACTGCCCGATCTGCGACCAGGGCGGCGAGTGCGACTTGCAGGACCAGTCGGTCGCCTATGGGCGCGGCGGCTCTCGCTATGCCGAGAACAAGCGCGCCGTGACCGAGAAATATATGGGCCCGATCGTCAAGACGATCATGACCCGGTGCATCCAGTGCACGCGCTGCATCCGCTTCGCCGAGGAGGTGGCGGGCGTGGAGGAGATCGGCGCGATCTATCGCGGCGAGGACATGCAGATCACGTCCTATCTGGAGCGCGCGGTCTCATCCGAGCTGAGCGGCAACGTCGTCGATCTGTGCCCGGTCGGCGCGCTGACGTCCAAGCCCTATGCGTTCGAGGCGCGGCCGTGGGAGCAGCGCCGCACGCCGACGATCGACGTGCAGGACGCGGTGGGGACCAACGTCACGCTGTACAGCCGCGGGCGGCAGGTGCTGCGCTCGCTGCCGCGGATCAACGAGGACGTGAACGAGGAGTGGGCGACCGACAAGACGCGCCACCATGTCGACGGGCTGGTGCGGCGGCGACTCGATCGGCCGTTCGTGCGCCGGGCGGGCAAGCTGGTGCCGGCGACGTGGGACGAGGCGTTCGCGGCGATCGCGGCCGTCGAGCATGGCGGGTCGGTGGCGGCGGTGGCCGGCGACCTCGCCGACTGCGAGACGATGTTCGCAGGCCACGCGCTGGTGACGGCGCTGGGCGGCTCGCGGCTGGAGGGCCGGCAGACCGGGATGGACTATGACACGTCCAGCCTGGCGGCGGTCAATTTCAACACCACGATCGCGGGCGTCGAGAAGGCGGACGCGATCCTGCTGGTGGGCACCAACCTGCGTTGGGAAGCGCCGCTGGTGAACACCCGCGTGCGCAAGGCGATCAAGAAGGGCGCGCGCGTCTTCGCGATCGGGCCGGAGACGGACCTGACGTACAAGGTCGAGTGGCTGGGCGCGGACCTGGCGCTGCTGGGCGATCTGCCCAGGCACGTGCACGACGCGTTCGCGGGCGCGGACAAGCCGATGCTGGTGCTGGGCGGGGCGGCGCTCAAGGGTGGGCACGCGGCGGCGTTGCGGCTGGTCGAGCCGCTGGGCCTGATCAAGCCCGACTGGAACGGCTTCAACGTCGTGCACATGGCGGCGAGCCGAATGGGCGGGCTGATGCTCGGATATGCGCAGCCAGGCGGGATCGCGGCGCTGGCGGATGCGAAGCTCACCTTCTTTCTCGGCGCGGACGAGGTGGATTTCAGCCGCTTCGCCGGGTTCAAGGTCTATCTGGGCCATCATGGCGATCGTGGCGCGGCGGCGGCGGACGTGGTGCTGCCGACGGCCGCGTATAGCGAGAAGTCGGGGACGTGGGTGAACCTGGAGGGCCGCGTCCAGCGGGGCGAGCGCGCGGTGTTCCCGCCGGGCGACGCGCGCGAGGACTGGTCGATCCTGCGCGCGCTGTCGGCGGTGCTGGGGCAGCCCCTGCCGTTCGACAGCCTGCCCGGCCTGCGCGAGGCGATGTTCGCGGCGGTGCCGGCGCTGCGCAACCCGGGGCTGGCGGCGTTCGAGTGGAACCCGCCGGTGCTCGACGGGGCAGCGGCCGGCGTGATTGCGGGTTACCCGATCGCCGACTTCTACCTCACCAACGCGATCGCACGCTCCAGCCCGACGATGCAGCAATGCTCGGCCGAGTTGTTGCATGGTGACATGCTGGCGGAGGCGGCGGAGTGAGCGTGTTAACGCCGCACCGGGTTCGCCGTTTAGATGATGGCAGGATCGAGCATTATTTCCCTGATGCCAACAGCGATGGTTTCTACGAGCTAAGCGCGCCCTCCATCGGATCGGAGGCGCATCATAAGAAGAACACGATTTTGGTAGCATCGATCGAACTTGCTCTACATCTGGTTCGTGAACATGGTTTGTCCATACGGATGAATGGCAATCTCACGAGTCAACGCAACCTGATCTCCGCTTCGCAAATCGAGTGTTTGTGATGACTTCCTTCTTCAACACCACCCTTGGCTTTTCCTATGGCTGGGCTTGGTTCACTGCCACGATCGCAGGAATCCTCCTGATCGCGCTGCCGCTGATGCTGGCGGTGGCGATGATCATCTATGCCGATCGCAAGATCTGGGCGGCGATGGCGTTGCGGCGCGGGCCCAACGTGGTCGGGCCGTTCGGGTTGCTCCAGTCCTTCGCGGATGGGCTGAAGGTGTTCCTGCAGGAGACGATCATCCCGTCGGCGTCGAACCGGGCATTGTTCCTGCTGGCGCCGATCATCACCTTCACCGTCGCGCTGATCGTGTGGGCGGTGGTGCCGTTCCAGGCGGGCATGGTGCTGGCCGACATCAATGTCGGGCTGCTCTACGTCCTCGCGGCGTCGTCGCTGGGCGTGTACGGCATCATCCTGTCGGGCTGGGCGTCCAACTCGAAATACCCGTTCTACTCGGCGCTGCGCGCGGCGGCGCAGATGGTCAGCTATGAGGTCGCGATCGGCTTCGTGCTGGTGACGGTGGTGATGTGGGCGGGATCGTTCAACCTGTCGAGCATCGTTCTGGCGCAGGCGAACATGTATGGGCTGCCGATCAACGGCTTCGTGCTCAATCCGCTGCTGTTCCCGATGTGGGTCGTCTTCCTGATCTCGTCGATGGCGGAGACGCAGCGTGCGCCGTTCGACCTGACGGAGGCGGAGTCGGAGCTGGTTGCGGGCTACCAGACGGAATACTCGTCGATGAGCTTCGCACTGTTCTGGCTGGGCGAATATGCCAACGTCCTGTTGATGTGCGCGCTCAACGCGACGCTGTTCTGGGGCGGGTGGCTGCCCTTGTTCAACTTCGCGCCGTTCACCTGGGTGCCGGGCATCCTCAACCTGTTCGTCAAGATCCTGTTCTTCTTCTTCATCTTCAGCTGGGTGAAGGCGACGGTGCCGCGCTATCGCTACGACCAGTTGATGCGGCTGGGCTGGAAGGTGTTCCTGCCCATGTCGCTCCTGTGGGTGTTCCTCGTCTCCGGGGTCCTCATGTTCCATCGCGTAGGATTGCCCGGATGACCCCCGCCCATTTCATCAAGTCGTTCACCTTGTGGGAGTTCCTCAAGGCGCACGCGCTGACGCTGCGCTATTTCTTCAAGCCCAAGGCGACGATCAACTACCCGTTCGAGAAGATGCCGCTGTCGCCTCGCTTTCGCGGCGAGCATGGGCTGCGGCGCTATCCGAACGGCGAGGAGCGGTGCATCGCCTGCAAGCTGTGCGAGGCGATCTGTCCGGCGCAGGCGATCACGATCGAGGCGGAACCGCGCGACGACGGCAGCCGGCGCACGACGCGCTACGACATCGACATGACCAAGTGCATCTATTGCGGGCTGTGCGCGGAAGCCTGCCCGGTCGACGCGATCGTCGAGGGGCCGAACTACGAGTTCTCCACCGAGACGCGCGAGGAGCTGATCTACGACAAGGCCAAGCTGATCGAGAATGGCGATCGCTGGGAAAGCGTCTTCGCCGCGAACCTTGCCGCCGATGCGCCGTACCGGTAGGCGCGGCGCATCAGCGGGAGGGTTCACATGAAGCTACGATCAAGCCTGCTCGGCTCGGGCGCGGCCACGGGCCGCTTTGTGTCGCCCCCGCCGACCGGCACCGGCGGCGGCGCGCGCGGGCG
>NZ_CAHJWX010000014.1 GCF_903643065.1 Sphingomonas bacterium
AGTTCGGCGATGTCGGCCCCGGCGAAGAAAGTCCGTCCGCCGCAGATCAGTACGATCGCTCTCACTGCGGGATCGGCATCGAGCGTGCGGAAGCCTTCATCGAGGCCCCGCCGAACCGCGATGCCTAGAGCATTGACCGGCGGATAATCGACAGTGAGGATGCCGATGCCGTCCTCGACGGCGACGGTTGCGACGCTAGTCACGGATCTTGCTCCTGTTGCAAAGAACGCGTTAACGTCCCTGGAAGTCGGGCTCGCGCTTCTGCCGGAACGCCGCGACGCCCTCCGCGAAGTCCTCGGTACGCCCTGACTGTTTCTGGAGAGTGCGCTCGCGGGCGAGTGCCTCGACGAACGGCTGATCGGTGCCAGCCCAGGCGGCGGCGCGAATGTGGCCGAGCGAACGTGGTCCGCGCGCTAGCTGGACGGCGAGCGCAAGCGCCACCGCGTCGACGTCGTCATCGGGAACGACGCGGTTGATCAGGCCCCAGTCGAGCGCGGTGGCGGCGCGCAGCCTCTCGCCGAGCAGCATCATTTCCATTGCCCGTACCCGGCCGATGGCGCGAGTCAGCAGATAGCTCGATCCGCCGTCTGGAGACAGCCCGACGTGACAGAATGCCTGGTAGAAATAGGCGCTCTCGCCCGCGACGATCAGGTCGGCCGCCAGCGCCAGCCCGCAGCCGACGCCGGCCGCGGCCCCGCGCACCGCGCTCAGCACCGGAATGGCGGATGCACGGAGATCGAGCAGCAGCGGATTGAACACCGCCTCCAGCCCCGAGCCCGCATCGCGCTCCGGATCATCCATCGAGAAGCTGCCGCCCGACAGGTTCGCGCCCGAACAGAAGGCTCGGCCGTGACTGCCGATCAGCAACGCTCGTGCCTCGCCTTGGGCACGGGCGACGGCCTCGCGCAATTCCTCGCCCATGGCGTCCGACATGGCGTTGAGCGTTGCCGGATCGTTCAGTCGAGCGATCGCGACGCCATTTTCCAGCGTATAGTCGACCAGCCCGTCGTTCATTTTCCGCGACCGAGCTCCCAATGGCGCGCCATCATCGCTACGGCTCGCGCCGCGACTTCCGGCGGTACTGCTGGATATAGCGCCGGCCGGCCGGCGGACGGCAGCGCGATCGTTGCGGTCGCCTTCACCGTTTCCTCGTCACGCTGGTTGGTGAAGCGCACGGCGACGTCGACCAACAATTGGCCGCTTTCCTCGCGCTTGTTCGTCACCTCGCCAGTGATGGTTTGCACGTCGCCCATATAGTTGAACTTGCGGATCTCATCATGAACGTGGAGCACGACACCGTCGTCGCCGGCCCAGTCGGTCAGGTAATGATAAAGATAGTTCTCGCGCATTACGCCGTAATCATAGGCCATCGGATTACCGATCGCCTGCGCCCAGACCGGATCCCAGTGGAGCCGCTGCGCGACGTCCGGCACGCCGTATTCGTTTTTGATGTAAAATGGCGCGATGCGTTTGCGGTTCTGGTAGGCGAGCCGCCCCACCGATGGCGCATAGGGCGTAAAACCATAGCCGGCGGCGTGGAAGCATATCACATCCGTGACGGTCAGCGGCCCCTTCGCCATTGTTCCCAGGCTGTCTCCAACCGCAACGTCCGCGTAATCGCGCGGTGTCGCACCGCGGACCTGCTCCGCCTCGTAGATCGCGTCGACCTTGGCGATGTCGTCGTCGGTATACGTCGCCGGCTCGATCGCGGCGTATTTACCCTTCTTCTTGGCCGTGCCTCGCTCGGTAAGCACGGTCAGCACGCGATATATAGCGACAACCTCCGATCGCTGGTTGACCTTGACGTGACGCAGCACATTGATGACCGATCGGCCGGCGAACTCGGACTGCTTGACATCGCACGACTCCCATCCCTCGAAGCTGTAAAGGGTGTCGCCGGGGCGGACCGGGCCATACCAATCCCACTTGGACCCTGAGACGAAGACGTGGATGCCCCGGAACAGCGATTTCTTAAGCGCGCGGAGGTGGTCGGGAGTCGGGTCGCCACGCATCGGCGCATTGATGATCCCCGCCATCATGCCC
Organism: Sphingomonas bacterium; assembly: GCF_903643065.1. Lineage (GTDB taxonomy): Bacteria > Pseudomonadota > Alphaproteobacteria > Sphingomonadales > Sphingomonadaceae > Sphingomonas. The sequence goes on from NZ_CAHJWX010000014.1 coordinate 2,044, forward strand.
GGCGCGACGATCCCGCCCCAGCGGGTGCCGCGCGCATAATTCGGATCGCAGTGCAGCAGGTTGTCGTTGCCAACGCCGTGCGCGAAGTTGCGGATCGTGTCCTCGGTCGCGGTCTGCACGTATTCGCGGGTCCGCGACGCTTGATCATGGCCGATCAACCGCTTCTGGCGGTCGATGTCCTCATCGGTGATGCGGTAATCGATGGCCTTCTGCCACTCGTCGCTTTCGAGGATGCTAGCCATCGTCAGGTCTCCACTCATCAGGCTGCGTCGAGCCCGGCGACAAACAATTTACGAACCTCGGTCAGGGCGGGCTTCATCGATTCGGTCCGCGGCACTTCGTCGACGACCAGGATCTTCGAAGGAACTTGGTAGGGCAGCAGGTGTGCACGTGCGAAGTCCGCGAAGTCCTCCTCGGACGGAGACGCTACTCCTGCCTTCAGCATGACCGCCGTGACCGGAACTGCGCCAAGCCGGCGGTCCGCGATTCCTACTGTCACGGCCTCACGAACGGCGGGATGGCTTTCCAGCGCCTTGTTGACATCGTCGGGGTGCACCTTGAAGCCGCCTCGATTGATCGCGAGGTCGGCGCGGCCGCGGATGAACAGAAAGCCGTCGGCATCGATCACGGCGCGGTCCGTGGTGCGTAGCCATGCTCCACCATTGCCGAACTGTTCCGAGCGCATCTCGAGCACGCCTTCGATACCGGCTGACACTTCTTCGCCATTCCCAGGGTCGATGACGCGGCCGATCACACCGGGCTGGAAGCGCCCGACGCTTTCGGTCTTTGATGCATGGAAGGCAGCGAAGTCCTTCATCGTCCAGCCTGCCACCGCGCCAGAGAACTCGGTCGCACCATAGTTGGATAGGACCGGGATCCTGTAGCGGGTCCAGAACTCGGCGACGATCGCAGGATCGAGGGGCGCCGCACCGGTCCGAATCGCGCTAAGGCTAGCCAGATCTTCGCGCGGGATATCCGCGTCTAGGATCATGCGCAGCCCCGCCGGGACCGTGCCCGCCACCTTGGGCCGATGGCGGACTACCGCGTCGCGCCAGCCGGCGACGGTGAACCTCTCCAACAGGCACGCCTTGCGGCCGCCGGCGATGCAGGTCAGCGCACCCCACAGGCCACCGATATGCGACATCGGTCCGCTGAGAATCGTAGTGCCGGGCCGCAGGCGAGCGGTATCGCTCGCCCGTCGACCCTTTTCGTATGACAACGCCGCTGCAAAGCTCCGTTCAAATGCATCGCGCTTTAGAGATACGCGCTTCGGGGCGCCGGTGGTGCCGCTCGTCAGCATCTCGACGATCACGCCGGGTTCGGTCAGTCGCATGCCCGCCGGGGGCGAAGCGGAGGGGGCCAGGAGAGCGGCTCCATCCAGAATACCAGGCAGCTCGATTAATGCCGATCCAGAAGCGCGGATCGCGTCCCGCACAGAGGGACGCGCAAGGTCGGCGCTTTCACCGATCACAACCGGGAGCGCCAAGGCTAACAGGTCGGTCGCGAGCCGCTCGTCAGGAAGGAGCGGGTTGATCGACACCATGCAGGCGTCGCCAGCCACGACCGCGAGGACGGCCGCGAATGCCGAAGGTCTGCTCCGCATCAGTATGCCGACTCGCGCGTCGCGTCCCAGCTTCATTTCAGCCAGCGCCGCGCGGACTTCGCCAATCGTGCCGGCAAGACGCGCCCAGCTATACCATTTCCCATCGAACTCGATGGCGTCGGCCGCGGGATCAATCGTCGGGACATCGTGTAGCAGGACGGACAGTTCCGACATGCAGGCTCCAGACTTGTATAACTAGGTTCTCTATATGAATTAGCGATCCGTGCAAGCCGATCTTACAGCTGATCGAACGGCACATCGCGATCGGCCCTGATGTCTCCCGGCATGCCGAGCATCCGCTCGGCAAGCTGATTGCGCAGAACCTCGTCCGCTCCCCCGGCGATACGCAACGCGGCCGACCAGATATAATCGTCCTGGAGCTTCCGTGTCGCGAGGTCGCTTGGTTCGGCGGCTAGGCCGGCGGGGCCCCGCAGCTCCAGCGAGAGGCCTGCGGTGATCTGGAGCCGCCGCGTGTAAGCGAGCTTCACGATCGCACCCGCCGCACCTGGGTTCTCACCAAGCGAGACCATCGCGCGCAGACGGCTCTGATAATGCTTCTCGGCTTGCTCCTCGGCATAAGCGGAGGCCAACGCGAGGCGGACGGCGGCGCTGTCGAGTGCGCTTCCCGCGCCGCGCGGCGTCGCGGCGGCATAGCGGATCAGGCCCTCAATGCCCTCGTCACCGCTCTCGCCGCTCTGGTTGATCCGCTCGCCAGTCAGCGTGGTCATCGCACACGCCCAACCCTCGCCGACCGCGCCGACCCGATCGCGATCCGGAATGCGCACGTCGGTCAGAAACGTCTCGTTGAAATCGGACAGACCTGACATCTGACGGATCGGACGGATGTCGATGCCAGGCGTCTTCATGTCGACGACGAAGAAGGTCAGCCCCTTGTGCTTGGGCAGCGCCGGATCGGTGCGGGCCACGAGAATGCCCCAGTCCGCATGATGCGCCCAGCTCGACCACACTTTCTGCCCGTTGACGATCCACGCGTCGCCGTCGCGCACCGCACGGGTGCGGAGCGCCGCGAGGTCCGATCCGGCCGCCGGTTCCGAGAAGAGCTGGCACCAGGTGAGTTCTCCGCAGAGCGTCGGCCCAACGAACCGCTCGATCTGTTCCGGACTGCCATGTTTTTCGATAACGGGCAGCGCCATCGCCAGGCCGATGCCGACGTAGGGGCCTTTTGGCAGGCGGTAACGCGCCTCCTCCTCCCCGAACACTATCGCTTCCAGCATCGTGCCACCGCGACCGCCGATCGCGGCCGGGCTCGCAATGCCGGCATAGCCACTGCGTGCGAGTTCGGCCTGCCACGCCCTGCCGCGCACGACCACTTCAGCATCGTCAAGGCGGTCGGCGGCGGGAAGTTCATGGAGCGGCGCATGCTCGGCGAGCCACTGGCGCGCCTTTGTACGGAAGTCGGCGTCGGCCGATCGCTCTTCTTCCATTACGCGGTCTCCCGCCGTGGAACGGGTTGCGCGCCATTCGAAGCGAGATGGGCTATCAGGCGGTCGGCCCAATGTTCCCGCCCAGCCAAGCCAAGCGCGAGCGTTCGTTCGCGCCGATAGTAGAAGTGGCAGTTCGCCTCCCACGTGTATCCGATGCCACCATGGACCTGGAGATTCTCGCGCGCGGCACGTTCGAAGGCGTCGGCCGCGGTCAGCCGCGCACCGGCCGCAGCGACCGGCAGCGCGCCCGGATCATGCGACGCGGTCCATGCGGCGAAATGCGCGCTCGATCGTGCCAGCTCGACCGCCACCAGAATGTCTGCCAGCTTGTGCTTGATCGCCTGATACCCAGCGAGAGGGCGGCCGAAGATGCGTCGCTCAAGCGCGTAATCGCGCGCCATATAGAGGCATGCCTCCGCGCCGCCGACCGCCTCGAACGCGGCCTGCACAGCGGCCCCGTCGAAAAGCTGGTCGATTATGTCGCCACCAGCCTCGAGCGGTTCCGCCGCCGCGCCGTCAAACGACAATGTGTAATGCGCCCGGAGCTGGTCGAAGCTTTCCAGTCTCGTCCTGCTGACGCCTGGCCGGTCCAGTTCCACCAGCGCGAGCGTAGGCGTGCTTGCGGTTCGCGCCAGGACGACTGCGAGTTGCGCTATACCGCCGTCCGCGACTGGCGTCTTTGTCCCGGACAGGGCTCCTCCGGCGAGCGTGCTGCGGATCGCCTCCGCTGAAAAGCCGGCAGGTCCTTCGGCATAGGCGAAGGTGGCGATCACGTCGCCCGAGGCAAGCCTGGGGAGCCAGCGCGCGTGCTGCTCCTCGCTTCCACCGAGGCGGATCGCTTCAGCGGCGAGCACGATCGACGAGAAGAATGGCAGCGCGGCATTGGCGCTGCCGAGCGCCTCGCTGATGACGCCGAGATCAAGCGCGGCGAGACCGAGGCCGCCATGCGCCTCGGGAATGGCCGCACCCAGAAAACCCAAGTTCCCGAATTCTCGCCACAACGGCTCATCCCACTCGGCACCTTGCTCGATCAATCGTCGCAGGCGATTGGGCGCGGAGCATTCGGCCAGCAAGGCGCGCGCCTGTTCGCGCAGCATGACCTGCTCCTCCGATATGTAGAAATTCATGCTAGCCTCGCAGACGGGATATGTGACATCGGTAACTAGGATATACATCTTCGCGAGGCAATCCGCTTCAGAGGGAACAACATGGCATTGGGCGCTGCTGTGACCGGTATCGGCATGTCGAAGGTGGGACGCAATCTTCATCGCGCCGCGATGGATCACCTGCTCGATGCCGCGATCGAGGCGATCGCGGACGCTGGGCTCACGCGCGACGACATCGACGGCATCTCGACCTATCCCGGGCGGTCCAGCGTGGCACCAGGCATGTCGCCGCTCGGGACGGGCGAGGTACGCAACGCGCTGGGTCTCAATACCCGATGGCATTCGGCGACGCCCGAAGGCCCGGCGCAGATGTCGGCGATCATGGTGGCCGCGATGGCGGTGGCGACCGGCCAGGCGCGCCATGTGCTGTGCTTTCGCGCACTCACCGAATCCTCGTCGCAGACCGCCGCGCAGCGTGCCAGCGTGCCGACCGGTGGCGGCGGACGGATCGGCGGATGGCTGGGGTATCTGCTGCCGATGGGCGCGATCTCCGCGACCAATTGGATGGCGTGGGTGGCGACGCGCTATATGCACGAATACGGCCTCACGCGTGGACAGCTCGGCGCGCTCGCCGTCGGCCAGCGCACCTTTGCGCAGGCCAACCCGCGCGCCTTGTTCCACGGCAAGCCGCTCACGCTCGAGGAATATATGGCCGCGCGGATGATCTCGACGCCGCTCGGCCTGTTCGATTGCGACATCCCGATCGATGGCGCCTGCGTCATCATCGTGTCGGCCTCCGATGCCGCGCGCCATTGCGCCAAGCCGCCGCTCCGGATCGAGGCGATGGGTGCGGCGATGCGCGGCAAGGAGAGCTGGGATCAGCAGCCCGACCTGACACGGATGGCGGCGCATGACGCTGGTGCCGACCTGTGGTCGCGCACCGCGCTGACACCGGATGATGTCGACGTACTGGCGCTGTACGACGGCTTCAGCATCCAGATTCCGTTGTGGATCGAGGCGCTCGGGTTCTGCAAGCGGGGAGAGGCTCCCGGCTTCATCGCGGATGGCCACCCGCTGCCCGGCGGTCGCTTCCCGGTCAACACCGGCGGCGGTCAGTTGTCTGCCGGACGACTGCACGGGTTCGGGCTGCTGCACGAGGCGTGCATGCAATTGTGGGGTGAAGGCGGCGAGCGTCAGGTGCCGGACGCAAGGGTCGCCGCCTGCGGCATGGGCGGCGGGCCGCTTGCCGGCGCGATGCTGTTGGTGCGATAATGACTGCCGAGCGCTCGCCGGCGGCGTCGATCCTGTTCGCGTTGTGGCTGGCGGAAGCAACTGGCGCGTTCGAGACCGCGATGATCTATGCCGCGTACAAGGCGTTGATCGTCACGTTCCACGACCCAGTCAAGGTTGGCTGGCTCGTCACCGCCTTCCTGCTGGTCAGTGCCGGCGGCGCGGCGGTGGTCGGGCGATCAGGCGACCTGTACGGGCGACGGCGGGTCCTGCTGTGGCTGCTTGGGGCGGGTGCCTTTGGCGCGGCGGTCAGTGCCTCGGCGACGAGCTTTGCTGCGCTCCTTGTCGGGCGCTCGATTGAGGGGTTGAGCGCGGCGATCCTGCCGCTGGTGATCGGTCTCGTGCGTGAGAATCTACCGCGCGAGCGTGTCGCGCTGGGCATCGGCCTAATGATCTCCGGCGCATCGGCCGGCACTGCGGCTGGGCTGGTGATCGGCGGCCTCCTCGTCGATCATTTCTCGTGGCATGCTGTGTTCCTCGCAAGCACGTCGTTTGCGCTACTGTCCTTCGGGCTGGTGCTGGCATGGGTTCCCCGGTCGCACGTCGCTACCGGGCACGCGCGGCTCGACTGGGTCGGCGGCGTGCTGTTCGTGCCGGCGATCGCGGGCTTGCTGCTCTATATCAGCGACGGCCGCGTCTGGGGCTGGGGTGGCCCGTGGATGACCGTCTTGCTGATCGCTTCCGCGGCGCTGTTTGCGCTGTGGATCGCGCGAAGTCTGCGGACGCCAGATCCGTTGATCGACATTCGGCTCTTCGCCGACCGACGGGTGCTGCTCGCGAATGCAATCGGCGCGCTGGTTGCCACGGGCGCGTTGCAGATCACGCTCGTCTTTTCGGTGTTGCTTCAGGCGCCGCGCTGGACTGGCATAGGTCTGGGGACGAGCGCGACCCTGGCGGGGCTGGCCAAGCTGCCGTCGAACCTCGGCTCGCTGTTCGCCGGGCCGCTCGGCGGATATTTGACCGAGCGCCGGGGCGCACGGCTGACGATGACTGGCGGCGGCCTTCTCGCGACGTCCGGGTGGCTGCTCGCGATGTGGCAGCATGGCTCGGTCGCGATGCTCGTCGCGGTGCTGTGCGTCATCTCGTTCGGTACCACGATCCTGTTCGCGGTCGGTCCGACGCTGCTGGTCGCGGCGGTGCCGTCGGCACGGACCAGCGAGGCGGCGGCGATGATGGGGGTGGTCCGCCAGCTGTTCATCGCGGTCGGCGCGCAACTCGTCGCCGTGCTGCTCGCAACAGACACGGTCATCGGGCCGGACGGCGCGCGCTATCCGACCAGTGATGCCTTCATGCTGACGATGGGGGTGGTTCCCGGGCTATGCGGGCTGGCGACGCTCGTCGCGCTGGCGCTACCCGAGGCGCTTCAGGTCGGACCGGCGCCGGCGGTTTCTCCCGCCGGCGCCTGAAGTCACTCAGCGGCCTCCAGCGCATCCGCGCTCAACTGCCCGTCGGCATCGGTCACTTCGGAGAACATCTTGAGGATGTCGCCCGATGTCACCGGCCGGCGCTCCTCGCCAGGCGCAAGCGGGGCTGGGCCGCCGAACGATACCGGTGCGGTATCGATGTGCATCGCCAAGTTGCGCAGCGCACCTGCCGTGCAGTTCTCGCGGCCACCCATCATCCCGAATGCATCGAACTGGTAAAGGCCAAGCGCGTTCAGATGTGTCACCTTGTCGATTACCGGATCGCTCAGCACGGATACCGATTTAAGAAGCAGATCTGCCGAATCGGGCCAGACGCTGTCAGAATGTGGATAGTCGCACTCATAGGACACGTTGTCCTCACCGATCGCATCGATGTTCTTGAGACCGAAAACATCGTCGATAAAGCACGTCATGAAATGCTCGCGGAACACTTCGCTAGGCCGCTTTTTACCGAAGTCCGAGTAGGTCCACGCGCGGTGATGTTCATAGGTGAAGTCCGCGCGCTCCAGAAAATACGGAATCCAGCCAATACCGCCCTCCGACAGCGCGATCTTCAGCGGATAGCGCTGAATCGCCTTCAGCCACAGCCAGTCGGCCGCTGAATTTACGATCGAGATCGGCATGGTGACGATCCAGGCGTCGATCGGCGAGTCCATGGACGCATGCGGGGCGGCCGCGCCCGAGCCGATATGGATGTTGATGACGACGTCGTTATCGGCGCACGCCTTCCACAGCGGCTCCCAATGATCGCTATGGATGCTCGGCTGGCCGCGCAGCGACGGATTGTCACTGAACGATATGGCGTGGCAGCCCTTTGCGGCAACGCGCTCGATCTCCGCGACAGTCGCAGCGACGTCCCAATAGGGAACGATCGCATTGGGAATATTGCGGCCAGGGTAGGAGCCGCACCACTCGTCGATATGCCAATCATTATAAGCGCGCAGAAGTGTCAGCGCGTTGTTCTTATCCTCGAACTTGTGAAATAAGGACCCGTCGAAGGTGACGACGCTCGGGAAGTTGAGCGAGGCCAGGATGCCGTTGGCGTTCATGTCCTCGATGCGCGCATGAATGTCCCAGGCGCCTTTGCGCATCTGATCGAACGAGATCGGCTCGCAGCCATATTCCTCGCGCATGCGGCCCACTACCGCGTTTAGCCCGATGGTGCCGGCGCGACGCCCTTCGAACAGCCAGAAATCGGCGCCCTTTTCGTCCTTGCGAATCTCGGGCTTGATCGCCTTGTGCTGCACGGACAGATGCTGGTCGAACATAGTCGGCGGTTCGCAGATATGATCGTCCACACTGGCGATGATGAGATCTTCAGCCTTCATCGTGCATCTCCTCTTGGCGCGTACCTACACCCTATCTCCACGTTCCAACAAGACCAATCGTAATACCAGTAGGACTGATCGATCGATCAGCGCGGTGCCATGCGGATTGCTCCGTCGAGGCGGATGGCTTGGCCGTTGAAGTAGCCGTTGCGCACGGTTTCGAGCACGAGGCTGGCGAATTCCTCCGGATGTCCCAGCCGTTTAGGAAAGGGCACCGAAGCGGCCAGTCCTTCGAGAACCTTCTCCGGGACGCCCAGCATCGGCGGGGTCGCCATGATGCCGGGCAGGATGGTGTTGATGCGGATCCCCTCGCTAGACAGGTCGCGTGCGATGGTCAGCGTCATGCCGACGATCCCGGCCTTCGATGCGGAATAGGCGACCTGGCCGATCTGCCCGTCTTGCGCGGCGACCGAGGCGGTGTTGGCGATGACGCCGCGCTCGCCGCCCTCGAGCGGATCGAGCGTCATCATCCCCGCCGCTGCAATGGTGATGCAGCGGAAGGTGCCAATTAGGTTGAGACCGACGGTGAAAGCGAAATCGTCCATGCTGTGGCGCTGAATGTCGCCGCTGTCCCGCTTGCGTCCAACGGTCTTGCCGCCACGCGCCCCACCGGCGCAATTGACCAAGATGCGTTCCTGGCCATGTTTGGCACGGGCATGCTCGAAGCCGGCAAGCGTCGCTGCCTCATCGGTGACATCGACGCGCGCAAACGCGCCGCCGAGTTCGGCGGCGACGGCCTCACCCTTAGCGCTGTCGAGATCGAAGATCGTCACCCGCGCGCCCGCCGCCGCCAGCGCCCCGGCCGTGGCATGGCCCAGCCCGGAAGCACCTCCGGTGACGATCGCGGCGGTCTTCGAGTCAATCTTCATGCTGCTTCCTCGATGACCGTGCGCGAAACGGCCGCGGGCATGGGCAGCGCGCCGCGTGCCTCGATCAGGTCGATGTTTACGTCCGGTGGCAGCGCGAGCACCGCCAGTAATGTGTTGGCCATCGATCGCGGGTCAGCCGCCGTGCCGCTGAAGGCGGCGTGACCCGATCGCTGAATCGCCGCGAGGAAGCGCTCGGCCCGCTCGGAGGTCCAGCCGAGATGGCCGCTAGTGCCGGCCACCGCCCCGGATCGCAAGATGGTTACGCGGATCCGATCATCGCGCAAACCCGCCGCCAGCGTCTCGGCGCCCGCCTTGGATGCCGCGTACACTGTCAGAAAAGGGAAGGGCATCCGCACCGACTCGCTCGAGACGATGACGATCTGTCCCTCGCAGCGCCGGAAATGCGGGATGGAGGCACGTATGCAGCGCATCGGGCCGAGCAAGTTGACCGCAACATGCGCCTCGATCTCTTCGTCCCTCGCTTCCTCAAGGGTAAACGGCTGGAAGATGGCGGCGTTGTCGACGAGGATATCGAGTCGCCCAAAACGCTCGACTACCTCGGCGATCGCGGCCTCGACCGAGCCGGACGAGCCAACATCGCACGGCACGACGAGTACGCGGTCGCCATGCTCGCCGGCGACTTCGTCGAGATCGCGCGACGCCCGTGCCAAGCACCCAACCTGGGCGCCGGCCAGGATCGGCGCGGCGACGATATGACGGCCGAGCCCACGCGAACCGCCGGTGACGATCGCCACCTTGCCATCGAGGATGCCCTTCGTCCGCACCACAATCAGGCGGTCGCCGTCAGCCGGTGCGGAGGCGTTGACGCCACCAGCAGGCTGGCGAGACGTTCGCGCACAAGCACCTCGGCATCCGCAATGATCCGGTCGATAAGCTCGGCGACAGACGGTATATCGTGGATAAGGCCCTGGATCTGCCCCGCCCAGAACACGCCGGCTTCCATATCGCCTTGCTCGAGCACCCGGCGTCCTTGGACGCCGGCGACGAGATGCGCGACGTCCTTGAAGGTCGCTTCGGGCTGCGCGAGCAGGCGGACGACCTCGTCGGACACCGTGCTCCGGCCGACGCGCGCCGTATTGTGGAGCTTGCGGAAGATCAGGTTGGTGCCTCGCTCGTCGTTGTCGAGATACGCCTGCTTGACGTTGGCGTGGATCGGCGCCTCCTGCGTGGCGCAGAAGCGCGTGCCCATGTTGATCCCATCCGCTCCAAGCGCGAGCGCCGCGACGAGCCCACGCCCATCGCCAAAGCCGCCGCTGGCCAGCATCGGGATCCTCACCTTGTCAGCGGCGGCCGGAATCAGGATCAGGCCAGGAATATCGTCCTCGCCCGGGTGCCCAGCGCATTCGAAGCCGTCGATCGAGATCGCGTCGACCCCCTTGCGCTCCGCCGACAGCGCATGGCGAACCGCCGTGCATTTGTGCACGACGCGGATGCTCGCCGCCTTGAACATCGCCCACAGCTCAGCGACCGCCGCGGTGCCGGCGGTTTCTACCACCGGCACCTTCGCGTCGATGATCGCCTGCGCATAGGCCTTGTAGTCGGGGGAGTTCATCGTCGGAAAGACGGTCATGTTCACACCGAACGGTTTGCCGGTCATGCTCCGGCAGCGCTCGATCTCTTCCGACAGCGCTCGCGGGCTAGGCTGCGTGAGCGCGGTCAGGATGCCCAGCGCGCCGGCGTTGGAGACCGCGCCGGCCAGCTCGGCGCGGCCGACGCCCTGCATTCCGCCCTGGACGATTGGATGCTCGATTTCCAGCAGCTCGGTGATGCGCGTGCTGAATGCCATGAAAGTCCCTCTGCCAAGCCCGAAAAAGAGATAATACACCTAGTAAGCTATGTGGTCTAGAGGATAAGGTCAGTTGCCTTGGGCATCACGAGCAGCGCGACGGATCGCCGCCGCTGCCGCGGTCGATAGGCCCATGTTGAGGCATTCCTGATCGAGGGCGTTCGCGAAGCTTCCATCCTCGGCCATATTGAAGTTCGCCTTCATGTAGCGCCAGGCCATGCGCGGACCGTCGGCGAGCCTGTGCGCGGCGGCCAAGGTCGCCTCCCGCAGGTCGGCGTCAGCAAACAGCTTCGTGTAGAGGCCGCGTGCATGCGCGTCGGCAGCCGACAGCTTCTCTCCCAGGAAAAACAGTTCACGGGCGGTCGCGCTGCCTAAGATCCGCGTCCAGAACCACGTGGATCCGAAATCCCCGGAGGCGCCGATGCGATCGAACGCGGTGACGAAGGTCGCCATCTCGCCAGCGAAGCGCAGATCGCAGGCGCCGGCGATGCCAATCCCGGCGCCTGCCACCGGCCCGTTGACCATCGCGATGGTCGGCTTGGGCATATCGTGCAACAGCCGCGACGCCTCGACGAAGCCGCGCAGTTCGTCAAAGCCTTGTTCAGTACGGCTGCCGCGTTCCGCGTCGACAACCATCGGCGCGAGCTCGCCTTTGAGGTCGCCGCCCGAGCAGAAGCCGCGCCCGGCGCCGGTCACTACGACGCATCCGGCCGCCGGATCACGCGCAGCGTCGGCCACCGCATCAACCAGCGCCGCCATCATCGAAGGCACCAGCGCGTTCAGCCGGTCTGGACGGTTCAGCGTGATGATCCGCACACCGCCTTCCTGCTCGACCAAGATCTCCGTCTCGCTCATCCCCATCCTCCTTGCCACTCCGGCGCACATCGCTAACTACGTGGCTTTCGATTGGGAGAGCAAGGCGTGCAGTGGCAAACAGTTGTCGTCGAGCAAACCGACCATGTGGCGACCGTCACGATCAACCGGCCCAGCGCGATGAACAGCTTCGACAAGACGATGATCGCGGAGTTCGCGACGCTCTGGCGCGGCTTCGCGGAGGACGACACCGTGCATGCGATAGTCCTTCGCGCCGCCCCTGGTCGTGCTTTCTCAACAGGAGTGGACGTCAAGGCCCTGGCGGAGCCGGACGGCGCCATCCTGCACGACAATGTATGGACTGCCGAGGACCCGGGTGAGGCCCTCGGACCGAAGGCCAACCGCTGCTGGAAACCCGTGGTCTGCGCAGTGCATGGCATGGCAGCGGGTGGCGCGTTCTACTGGCTGAACGAGGCTGATATCCTGATCTGCTCAGAGGAGGCGAGCTTCTTCGACCCGCATGTGACCTATGGCATGACGGCGGCGCTCGAGCCTATCGGCGCGACATATCGAATGCCGCTGGGCGACGTGCTGCGGATGGCGCTGCTTGGGAATGACGAGCGCATCGCGGCGGCGACCGCGTTGCGCATCGGTCTCGTATCGGAGGTGTTGCCGCTCGACGCATTGTGGAACCGTGCGGACGAACTCGCACGGCTGATCGCGGCCAAGCCGCCCGCCGCGATCCAGGGGACGGTGCGCGCGATCTGGGAGTCGCTCGACCTGACACGCTCGACGGCGCTCAAACAGGGATTTCGTTACTGCCAGGTCGGTAACCCGGTCGGCGAGGCGCAGCTCAATCCTGCGACGCTCAGTGGCGGCCGGCGCTACACGACGCGCTGAGCGGCCCCTTCTAGGCGCCCGAGCGACGAAAATAGGGGATCCAGACGTCTTCCGCTTGGACAAACCCGATTTCTACGCGCTGCCCGATCGTGACGGCGGTGGGATCGGTGTCGTCCAGCCGTGCGGTGAGCCGGACGCCGGGTTCTCCGTCCAGATCCACGACGACCAGGGTATAAGGGACGTTCAGGTCGGGCAGCCAGCGCTGATGGTTGACCGTGAAGCTGTGGATCGTCCCCGATCCCCGCGCCGCCCGCGGCGAGACCTTGCGCGACAGGCATTTCGGGCAGATCAACTCGGGTGGGTGAATGGCATAATCGCACGCGTCGCAATGCACTATCATCAGCGCACCGTGCGCCCCACCGGTCCAGAAGGCGGTGTTCTCCGGCGTCAGTTCCGGCAATAACACGGCGCCGCTCATAGCGCCTCGATGATCGTCACGTTGGCCAGGCCGCCCCCCTCGCACATAGTCTGCAATCCATAGCGCCGTCCCCGCGCGCGCAGCGCATGAACCAGCGTCGCCATCAGCTTGGTGCCGCTCGCGCCGAGCGGATGGCCGAGCGCGATCGCGCCACCGTTCACGTTGAGCCGCGCATGGTCGGCGCCGACATGCCGCAACCAGGCGAGCGGGATCGACGCGAACGCCTCGTTGACCTCGTACAGGTCGATCTCGCCGATCGACAGCCCGGCCTTCTTCAGCGCCTTCTCGGTCGCGAATAGCGGCTCCTCCAGCATCACCACCGGATCGCCGCCGGTGACGGTCAGGTCAACGATGCGGGCGAGCGGGGACAATCCATGCGTCTTGAGCGCGCGCTCGGAAACGACCAGCACGGCCGAGGCACCATCGCAGATTTGACTGGCGTTGCCGGCGGTGATCACGCCGCCGTCCACCAGCGTTCGCAACGAGCCGATCGACTCAGCGGTCGCATCGAACCTTATGCCCTCGTCGCGCTCGTGCACCGCCGGCGTGCCATCGGGCAGCGTCACCGCGACCGGCGCGAGTTCCCCGGCGAATGCGCCGCGCGTCGTCGCTTCGGCCGCGCGACGATGGCTTTCGAGCGCATAGGCATCGAGGTCGTCGCGCGTGAAACCATATTTCTTCGCGATCATCTCCGCGCCTGCAAACTGGCTGAATCCATCTACGCCGAAGCGCTTGAATACCGTGTCGCTGTGCGATCGGGCACCCTGCTCGGCAAGTGCCGGCGATCCCATCGGTACGCGGCTCATGCTTTCCACCCCAGCCGCAACCACCACATCCTGGGTGCCCGACATCACGGCTTGCGCGGCGAACTGCACGGCCTGTTGCGAGGAACCGCACTGGCGGTCGATCGTGACGGCTGGCACACTCTGCGGCAGGCGCGAG